>SCTA01000031.1 GCA_004322275.1 bacterium | reverse complement strand
CTTGGCGCGCCCCGCACCCGCGCCCCACTTTTTGTCGAAAAAGTGGGGCAAAACTCGGCCCGGAAGGAGCCGCTCGCTCTACGAGCGACCGGTCGCTACGGCGGGGGCGTGAGGGGGCACCCGCTCGCAAAAGCTCGCTAAGACCCCCCCGCCGCCCTTTCCGCCTCCGCTCCCTGCGTCACCTACGGGCCACGGGGAAAGACGAAAAGAAGGCTCGTCCAAAAACAGGTTAATGAAATGTTTTTGGACTCGAAGGTAGTTTGTCTACAGCTAGCTTTCCTGCGTCGCCGCAGTGCCGCAAAGCTCTTTCATAAGGTCGGCCACCGACATGATCCTGTCGACCATCCCGGCGAGGGCTCCGACGGTGTAAAGCTCGGGTTCTTTGCCCGGCTCGAAGCCCGCGGAACTCAGAAGGCCGTTGCAGATGCAGAAGAAGCGGTCGGGAAGCTCGCGGGCGGCGCATTTTCCGCCAAGCATCGCGTAGCCCTTGTCGCAGATCGTCTTTCTCATGCCGCGCAGGGTTTCGAGGAACATCGGGGAGTTGTTCAGTATCCTGAAGGGAAGGCCGCAAGGGCTTCCGGGCTGGGTTGCTATGAGGATGTCCTTCTCCTCGCACTCCACGACGGCCTTTTTAAAGCGCTCGGAAGCGCCGCTCTCTTCGGTGGCCAGAAAGCGCGTACCCATCTGGACCCCCGAAGCGCCCATCGCTATGTAGCGGACGATGTCTTCGTGGGTGAAGATGCCGCCCGCCGCGATTATCGGGAAGCCGCCGAATTCCTTCGCCACTTCGAGACATTCGGGAAGGATGTTTTCGAGGCGGGCTTCGGGGGAGAAGATCTCGTCCGTGGTTTTCCACCCGAGGTGTCCGCCCGCGAGCGGACCTTCGACAACCGCCGCGTCGGGAAGCCTGCCGAGCTTTTGCCATCTCTTGCAGATGATGCGAAGCGCCCTGCCCGAGGAGACGATGGGCACGAGGGCGGTTTTATTGCCGTTGGGGTGGTCGTTCGCAAGGGCGGGCAGAGCGAGGGGGAGGCCGGCTCCCGAGATTATCGCGTCCACGCCCGCGTCGAGGGAGCCGAGAACCGAATCCGCATAGGTGGATTCGAGGGCGACCATTATGTTTATCGCCACGGGCTCCCCGCCCTTTTTAGATTCGGCGACTTCGTGGGCGGCCGCTTCCCTCGTCGAGACCTTCCTGCCGAGGGCCTTTGAAACAAGCCGGTCCAGGGCGGCGCTCGATATCGTTCCGAGCCCGCCTTCGTGGGAGACCGCGCTGGCGAGCCTCGAAAGGGATATGCCGACGCCCATCCCGCCCTGAATAACCGGGCAGGGGCGAATGACGTCGCGAATCTTGAGTGAAGGTAACTGCATATATTATCCGGTGCTTAAAGTATTAAAACGGTATTCTATCATTTCAGTTTTTCGGGCTGTGGTCAAGCCTGCCCAACTCAAATATACCCGGTTTAACCGCCGAAAGAGAAAAATCCTGCTATATCATAATAAAAATCTTTTCAGGGGGCGCAAGCCGTCAAGATATTTTTAAGATTTAGGGGCGAATCGGCGAGGGGGATGCGGGCCGGGTCGAAGTTTTCAACGGCGAAGGCGAGCATTTCTTCAGGTGGAGCGGAGTCGAGACCCGGCGGCGGGGGATGGCCGAGGAAGGCCAGTGCGGAGGCGATGAGCCCGGAGCCCTTTTTACGGGGGTTTACGCCGTCAAGTAGAGACACGGCGCTTTCCCTCTTGGAGAGCTTTTGGCCCTCCGGCCCGAGAACCAGCGGCAGGTGCGCGTAGGAGGGGACCGGGAAACCGAGATATTTCTGGAGGAGAATCTGCCTCGGGGTGGAGGAGAGAAGGTCCGCCCCGCGCACCACCTGAGTCACTCCGGCGTCGTGGTCGTCTACAACGACGGCGAGCTGGTAGGCGAAGATTCCGTCACCCCTTTTCAGGACGAAGTCCCCGGAAACCCTTGAGAGGTCGTAAGCGATTTTCCCGCGCAAAAGATCGGTGAAGGATATTTCGCCGTCACCGGTGCAAACCCTCGTCGAGCGGGGGATTTTGCTCTCCCTTATTCCTCTCCGGCAAAAGCCGGGGTAGGGCGGCCCCTCCTCGCCGGGGTGTGGGGCGGAAGGGGCCGAGGCTATCTCGCTACGGGTGCAGCCGCAGGGGTAGGCGAGTCCCTTTTCGAGGAGCGAAAAAAGCGCCGCCTCGTACCTTTCGGTTCTCTTGCTCTGGTAGACTATCTCGCCGTCCCAGCAAAGGCCGAGCGCTTCGAGGGTGCGAAGGATGTCGCCGTCGCAGCCCTTTACCACCCTTTGCGTGTCTATATCCTCGATGCGCAGGAGCCACCGACCACCCCGTGAGCGGGCGAAGAGGTAGCTGCCGACTGCGGTGACGAGCGAGCCGAGATGGAGCGGGCCGGTGGGCGAGGGGGCGAAACGCCCCACGGCGAGCGTCGGGGAGAGAGTTGATGTCATGGGCAGAGGATAAACGATTGGCCGCCGGTTTTCCAGCCAAGGGCGGCGGCGGCCGGAGGGGACGAAAAAAATCCGTCGCAAAATGCTTGGCTAGTGAAAGCTAAGAAGGCATTATATGGCAAAAGTCAGAATCGACGTCAGCGCTTCTAAGGCAATCCTTTCCGGGGAAGACAGTGGAAAAGAAAGAAATTCCCGAAAAGCTCCTTGAGCTCTTCATACAGGCCGGCAAGATACCCCCGGTGAGATGGTTCGCGGGGATGGTATCCAACAACCGCGTGATACGGACCAAGGACGAGGTCGTGGACGCGGTTGCGAAGGGGGTGGTCAAGGGCTACTCCGAGAAGCGCCTCGACGCCGCCGTGGCCGCCCGCACCGCCAAGGCCTATCAGCTCGTCCACTTCCGCGCGCAGATAAAATCCCTCAAGAAAAAGATACTCGACGCGCCGCTGGAGGGGCATCCGGAGCGCCTCCACAGGCAAAGAAGGCTGCTCAAGCATTTCCAGAGCAAAATCAGCGAGCTGTCCGCCCTGAAGAACCCTCTGGAGATCATCGAATACCTTTCGAGCTACTACGCCGACGACATGGCGGCGGAGTTCGACCCCGCCTTTTTCCTGCTCTTCAAGCAGCTTTCCTACCGCTTCTTCCCAAACCTCGCCAGGAGCCTCCGCATCTCCGAGGCCAGGCCCGGCCTTGCCGAGGAGATAAAGGGCCTCACCGAGAAAGCCCCCGTAATTTTTCTCCCGAATCACCTCTCCAACGCGGACCACATCCCGATCTGCCTCGCGCTCAGCGCCTTCGGGCTGCCCCAGCCGAAGATCGCCGCCGGGGATAACCTGTTCCGCGGGGTCTCCGCGCTCGCCCTTCCGAGGCTCAACGCCTACAGGATACGGCGCGAATACATAGGCGAGGGCGGGTTTTTCAGGGAGATAAAGTGGTTCCAGAACCCGGTCTACAGGAAGGTCCACACGGAGTATTTGAAATACGGATGGAATCATAACGAGCCTTTGATGTTCTACCCGGAGGGAACCCGTTCGCGGGACGGCAGGATAGGAAAGCCGAAACTCGGCATAATGGCCGATATTTTCGCGTACGCGAGAGAAAACGGACGCTCGGTTTACCTTGTCCCGGTTTCGCTGGCCTATACGATAGTGCCCGAGGACAAGGACATCGAGGCGAGCCGCACGGGAAAGAACATTTCCCACAAGGACCTTCTCTCCCAGCTCGCCAGCCTCGACAAGCAGTACAAGGCCTATTCGCGTTCCGAGATAGACGTCCGTTTCGGCGCGCCGGTAGAGCTGACCTCCGAGAAGCAGTCGAGAGGGAAACTGGCCGAGGAACTTATGGCGATGGTCGCGGCGGGAGTGGTCATCACCCCGACCTACCGCCTCGCGGCGGCCATCTGCAAGTACAAGGACGGCCCCGGCGGCTCCAGCGTCTTCGCCGTAAGCGCCATAAGGGATATCTTCGCCGGAATCGGCGGAGAGACGGAAAAACTGGTCAAGGACGAGGAGATCGACGGGGCTCTTAACGACGCCCTCGGCATCTTCGCCATGCGCGGCTTTATCGCCCTTCAGGGTGAGAGTTGCGAAATACTGGACGAACCGCTCCTTCGCCAGTACGCCAACCGGATAGCCGCGAAACTGAAGTAACGCCCGCCTTCCCGGGGACAAGCCCCCGCGCAAAATAAAATCACCGCCGAGCCCCTTTTCGCCGCAACGCAGGGTATATTTTTAAAAAACCTAAACTCAGGTGACGAATTGTTTAACGATATTATCAGCGAGATACTGAAGACTTTTTCCGATTCCGGCCCCTGGCTGCTCTTCGGGTTTCTGGCGGCGGGGCTCATCTACGGATTTATTCCGGGGGATTTTGTCGCCTCCCACCTCGGGAGGGGAAGGTTCGCCCCCATCTTCAAGGCCGCCCTTTTCGGCGTCCCCCTTCCGGTCTGCTCCTGCGCGGTGGTGCCGACCGCCCTCGGGCTTCGGGCCAAGGGGGCGGGAAAGCCCGCGATACTCAGCTTCCTCGTCTCGACGCCGGAATCCGGCGTAGACTCGATACTGCTGACCAGCGCCCTGATGGATCCTCTGATGACCGTAGCGAGGCCCTTTTGCGCCTTCTTTTCGGCGGTGGTCGCGGGGGTTTCCGAGGCGGTGTTCGGAGAAAGGGAGGAGGAGGCGAAAGTGACAGAGGTTTCGCTCTCGACGGTGCGGGGGAAGAGCAACACCTTCTTCGGAATTCTGGCGGAGGGGGTTTCCTTCGCCTTCGGGCCTCTCTATCTGGGGATAGCTCCCTGGCTCTTCGGGGGACTGATACTGGCGGGCGTAATCACCGCCGTCATTCCGGAGGGTTTCTTTCTCGAATACGTGGGGACCGGCTTTCAGAGCCACCTTCTGATGCTGGCGGTCGGCATACCGATGTACATCTGCGCCAGCGCCTCCACCCCAGTCGCCGCCGCCATGATAGCGAAGGGGCTGAGCCCCGGAGCGGCCCTCGTCTTTCTGCTCGCCGGTCCGGCGACCAACGCCGCCTCGATAATGGCGCTCTCCAGGGTCTTCGGGAAGAAGACCACCGTCCGCTACCTTCTCTCCATAGGCGTTTCGGCCCTCCTGATGGGCTGGCTCCTCGACGCGGTTTACGCCGCGATGAAGATCAACCCCTCGGCCCGCATGGGGACCCTCACCGAAGCGCTGCCGGAGTGGGTCGGCGCTCTTTGCGCCGTTACTCTGGCGCTGGTCTGGTTTTACGGCGCTTACAAAAAGCGCTGTCTCTCCCGCCGGACCGCCTGATTCTCCCTCAGTTCACCGCCACGCCCCGAAACATAAAATACGCCGCCGCGACCAGGCAAAGACCGCTCCAGAGGTAATCCGTCCGCTACTGCTCCCCTGGTGTCCCGTGTGGCTAGTTCCTCCCGATTTGGCCGCCGCTTCATCCCGACCCGCGTCGTCGCTTATCGCCCGAAGAGAGCCCGCTATTCGGGCTCTTCGCTCCTGGCGGCTCGGGCGAATCGACGCCCAAATTGCCGGAAGCCACTAGCCGCACGGGACACTGAATAAAAAACCGAGAAGAGTCCGAAAACCACCATCGTTATCACCTCCTGCATCACTTTCAGCTGTGCGACGGTGTAATAGGAGTGGCCGAACCGGTTTGCGGGAACCTGCAAACAGTACTCGAAAAAGGCCACTCCCCAGCTCAGGAGGATGACCGCCACGAGGGGGGATTTTCTGAAATCCTTTAGGTGGCCGTACCAGGCGTAGGTCATGAAGATGTTGGAGAAAAAGAGGAGGACGAGGACTCCGTAGCGTTCCATGAGCGCTCCTTGCGTTGCGGGAGTTGTTCCGGCGCAGGATACACTCGTTTTCCGCCGTTGCCCACAGAGTTAGGGGTCTTCCGAAAACGTTGCGGGGAGTCCGGAGTTCAAGGTGACGCGGGCGACCCGCCTTCGCTAAGCTGCAACGGTGCGGGGAGGATGAGGCAGCACACTTGCTTTTTCATTTGGCTTTGGATTTTTGCGTCAGGCAACGATGCATGGCGAAAAAAGCCAAAGCCAAGACAGCCGGGGGAAAGAGCAGTTTTCGAGGATCAAGGCCGGTAGCCGATCGGTATCACCGCGTAGATACGGCGGTTTTTGGCCCTCCCGGCATCCGTGACGTTCGGCTCAAGGGGTCTCGCCTCTCCGTAGCCGATGACCTGGATGCGCTGCGGCGCTACCCCGTACCACTGGATGAGGCGGTTTGCGACGGCCAGGGCGCGCTTCTCGGAGAGCTTCCGGTTGTACCTTTCGCTGCCCACGTTGTCGGTGTGGCCTTCGATGAGGACGGTGACCTCGGGGGAAGCGACGAGAAGTTCGGCCACCGCCGCTATCTCCTGCCGGTACTCGTCCTTGATGTCCGCCTTGCCGGTGTCGAAATGCACCTTCAACTCGATGGACGAGGTGGGCACGGAGACGTACGGGTCTTCCGTCACTATTCTCACCGGCTCCGGCGCGGGAAGGACGGTAAGCGGCGGATTGATTCCGGTTACGACGATATTTGGCGCGGGCATAATCGCCACCGGGGGGTTTACGACGGTTGCGGAAATTTCCGGCGAAGGCAAAATCGCCACCTCTGGGTTTTCAGCCAGCGCGACGATTTCGGGCGAGGGGAGAATCGTAACCGGCTGGGTTTCCACGGCCGCTGTGATTTCGACTGCCGGGAGGATCTCCACCGGCGGGTTCGCGGCGACCAGCGTTATCCGCTCGCCCGTGCCGCCGCAGACCTTCGCCTCTTCGCCCGCGTCAAATCCCGGTCTTACCGGCCACTTCACGCGGAGCTTCAGGAAAACCCCTTCCCGTTCGATGTTTTCGCCGGTGAGGTCGTTGTCGAAGGAGTCGAAGGACCAGCCTGCGGTCAGCCAGATGTTCTTGTCCACGCGGTACCCCGCCTCTACCTGTCCGCCCTGTTCGACGGCCGAGACGGAGGGGCTTCTGAGTATTCTGTATTTTCCGCCCAGATCGAAGCGGTCGCCGAGGTCGCGGGTGACGCCGAGGCTGACAAGATCGGTATAAGTGTCCACACGAAGGTCGCTGACAGCCTTGCCCGCCCACTTGGCGCTGAGTATAGTCTTTGCGTTCGCCTGATAATTTCCCGCGAGGCTGGCGATGTAGTTTTCAGCCTCGTAATCGTTGTCTGCGCCGTCGCCGGTTTCCAGGCGGTATTCTATCCGGGCGAGGCCGTTCAGGCGGTCGCCGGAAAGCGGCCTTCTGGCGAGCCCGAGCCGCACTCTTCTTTCCCGAAAATCGCTCTCTCTTGTGGAGTCTTCAAAGTACCTGCCGTCGGCGAGGAGGGAGAGGTCGCTCGTGAGCTTTCTCGTTATCCCCAGTTCGCAAAGGAGGGAATTTTTACCCGAGCTGGAGGTCTGGGTGAGGAATTCGCTCCGGGCCGTTATCCTCTGGCGTTCGCTGGGCACGTATTCGACGGCGGCGGTGAGGGCGAGAGTGTCGGGGTCTTCCGAACCTTCGCCTCTGGTGGCCGTAAACTGCTGCTCGGCCGAGAAATCGCCCGAAAGCCCTTCCGCGAGGAGGAGGCGGTTGCGAAGGCCGAGAACCTCTACGTTTCTCGTGGCGGACTGGCCGTTCTCCATCCTGTTTTCGTTGTAGGCCACGGTGTTTTCGGTAATCTTCGATTCGGCGCCGAAGACGGTGCGGACGTAGTCGTCGCTGTCCGTCACCTGATACTCGGAGCGCAGGTAGAGCCGGTTGCTGTCGTCGATGCGGTAGTCCGCGCCAACTCCGGTGAGGTTGTTTTTCTTCGAGGTTATGTCTTCTTTGTGGGAGGCGCTGACGGAAATGTTTTCTCCGAGCCTCGTCTCCGCGAAGATGCGGGCTGCGGTGGATTCTTCGGGGGTCTGGACGCTTATGTCGAAGGGCTCGCGGGTCTTCGTGCTTGCCGAGGGGACCTTCCTGTCGTCCGATTCCTCGTGGGAAAGCTCGATACCGGCTTTCGCCGGGCCGAAAGTCTTTTCGCCGCCCGCCGAGACTCCCCAGTGGCTCATGTCGTTGAGGTTGTCTTCCTCGTTGAAGTATTCGCCGGTGAGCTTAACCGTTTCGGAAGCCTGCACGGAGCCATCGACGCCGTATTTGACCGTTCCGCGGCTCACTCCGGTCGCCGAGGGGTTGTTGAACTTCTCGCCGATCTCGCGGTAGTAGGCCGTTACCCCGGTCTTTCGCGAGGGGCTTGATTTCAGTTCCACGTCGAGCGCCGAGCCGTCCGCGGGCTGGAGGACGCCCCCGTCGTCGAGCGCGGAATGGGTCTTCGCGCTCTCGACCTTCAGGGTGGTTTCGTAGGGGAGTTTGACGGTGAGGTCCGCCCCGAGAAGCTCGAAATCCTCGAACTGCTGCTCTTCGGAGAGGGCGGTCAGGCCGAGTTCGAGCCAGCCGAAGGGAGAGTAGGAAGCCCTGCCGCCGGTAACGGCGAATTCCCTGGGTCCGCCCTCGCTCTCGTAGGTGACGATTATGTAAATCGGGTTGAGATCCGCGTCGATGCTGGGCACCGGCCGCAGGAACATTATCGTGCCGAGGTTGTAGTCGATTCTGTAGTCGGTGAAGCGCGTAAGGGTTTTGCTCTTTAACACCGAATCGGTTCTGTCGCGGTCTCTTGTCTCTATTACCACCCGCTCGCTTCCGGTTACGACGGGCGAGCGCGAGAGGAAGTAGTAGCCGGAGACGCCCTTCGCCCGCATCTTGTCGATCGCCTGGGTCCTGTCTGTCAGGCTGTAAAAGCCGTAGAGTCCGAATTTGCCCGTTTGCCCCTCGATCTCGGCTCCCGTAAGGGTTCGGGTATAAGCCGAGAGGCGGTTTTGTGTGAGCGCGGTCTCGTAGTCGCCGTAAAGGGCGTGGTTCTTTCCCTTGTCCAGCCTCACGAAGAGCTTGCCGGCGGATCTCGCCTCGCTGGAATTCTCCGATTCGTCGCCGTAGGCCGGGTAATCTTCTTCGGTGTCCTTCCCCTCGCCGCCGGTGGAGAAAAAGCCGTCCTCCGCCTTGTCCGAATCGTAGGAGGCGGTGAGCAGAACGTCGTCCAGAATCTTGCCTTGCGCGAAGAAGGCCCCTCTGCCGCCGGTGTCGAAATCGCCCCTGCTTTCGCCGGGGGTCAGGGAAAGCTCGCCGTAGCCGACGATCAGCATCTCGCGAAGGTTCGGCGAGAAGTAGGTTTCGGCGGTTCCGGTTGCGTCTCCCGCCCTTGCCGTTACGGTTCCCCTGCCGGTCGCGGAGGGGGCCCTGATCGTGAAGGAGGCTGTGCCTCCGGTGCATTTCACCTGATGGCCCGCGCTTGCTTTGTCGGAGTCCTCTTCGACTATCGTCCCCGCGCTCGCTTCCAAGGTTATGTGGGTGTCTACGGGAACCCGAAGGCCGGAAGCGTCCAGAAGGACGAGGATCGCCTTCACTTCGGATTTTCCGTCGGCCGGAACCTCCGGGGGGTCGAGGGAGATGCGTATCGAAGCCGCCTTGCCTATGGCCTTGACGGTTATCCTGCGTGAGTTGCCGGGCTTTCCCGTGGGCCGCATTTCAAAGGCCTCGATGACGTTCTCGCTGCCTTCGGAAAGGGGCACGTTCAGGTATTCGAGCACCCTGAAACGGCGCGCCTCGACGTTCATTCGTTTTGAAATGCGCGATTCCCCCACCGCCACGCCGTTTACCGCGAGGACGAGGGGGGCGTTTGAGTCGCCCTTGACGAGAATCGTCACCTGCCCGCCGAATATCTCCTCGCCCTCTTTCGGGGAGAGGATTTCGAGGCCGCGCTCCATCGCGGCAACCCGTTTTTCAATGGGCTCGTCCGCCCCGGCCTTGACCTCTTCCTTTACGCCCTTCGGAGTTTCAGGCTCCGTGGAACCTTTCAGTTCGCCGGGAAGGGAAGCTATCTTTGCGGTTTCATTTTTGCCCGCCGTAGCTTCGGTCTTTCCCGCAGAGGGTTCCGAGGCTTTCAGCTCTTCGAGGAGACTGGACTTCGCCGGGGTTTCCTTTTCGCAGGCGTAAAGGCCGAAGTTGGCCTTGGCGAGATCGCCGTAAAAGATCTCGACGAACTGCGATTCGGCGTCGCCCATGAATCTTGAGCCGACCGGGGACGGGCAAAACCCCTCGGGGATGGTGGTCTTGTCCAGCAGGAGGACGTGGGTTCCGGCGGTTACTCTGGGTATCGAGTAGAGGCCGTTTTCGTCGGTGACGACCTTCCGGCCGTCCTCCATGTAGATGGCGATTTGTCCGAAGCCGCGTTCGCCTTCGCCGGCAAGCGTGTCGCAGTCTTTGTCCTCGAAGACCTTGCCGATAATCGTTCCCTTCGATGTGAAGACGCCTTCGGAGATGTTTACTCCCGAGGTAGAGGTGTTGGCGACGGCGGGAATTCCGCCCACCGTGCCGCCTGCCGTCGCCTTGTTAACCGCCCTGCCGGTTTTTGCTCCGGCTCCGGCGACGGTGACGTAGTCGAGAGTAATTTTCTGATCCACGGCCAGATCGCCGAGGTCCCAGACAAGGGTGCGCGACTCGTCGGCGGCGGGATCGGCCACGTCGGCCCCGTCGAGGCGGGAGGTCCCCTTCTTGTAATGAATTCCCTTCGGCAGAACGTCGGTCACGCTCGCGGCCGTCACCGGCAGGCCGGAGAGGTTTTCCACGGTGACCGTGTACCTGATTACGTCGCCGATGGAGGCAAAAGTGCGGTTGGCCTTTTTCTCGACGACGAGATCCGGGGGGTTCGCCGGATCGATGGGAATGTCGAAGCCCAGCGAGCTTCTCACCGAAAGGGAGAAACTCCTTCCCTTCGAGGCCGGGACTACCCTGTAGAGGCTTCGCATGAGCCCTTCGGGAACGGCGGAGGGGAACTGGTACCTGCGCCCGCCTTCGACCTCTACCCGGTACTCTCCGGGGGGCAGGTCGGGGAAGGAGAAGACGCCGTCTTCCTTCGTCAGGAAGGGGTTCTGCCACCCGGCGGGCACGGCGACGGGGAGGTTGTCCGCGTCGAGCAGGGTAACCTCTACGCCTGCAACCGGGCTCAGGGTGCCGGAGTCGAAGACCACTCCGTTGGGATTTATCCACACCGTCGCCACGGTGACCGGGCTGTCGTCCAGCGGATCTGTGTAGGTCGCCGTGAAGGTGAGGTTGCGGGGCGCGGTGAAGACGCCGTCGCCGGAAGGCGTTGCGATTCCGGTGGAGTCCATGCACCCGTAAAAGGTTCCTGCGTTCAAGCCCTCTTCGATAAGGGTAAGAGTTTCAACGTCGCCCGAGGAGGCGGAGCCGAGAATAGCGGTAACCGAGTCGCTTACGAGCGGCGAGTTGTTGCGGTCAGGGTCGCTGACCCGGAGGCATACGGTGTCTCCGATCTCGTAAAAGAGCACCGGAGCGCCGGTGGTGTCGGTGAAGGTGAGAACCGCGCCGGTTCTCGCGAGCGCAGTGACGCTGGCGGTTGCGGAAAGTTCGTCGGTCATGGAGCCCGAGACGGTTGCGGTGGTGTCGATGAGGGTACCGGCGGGGGTTGCCCTGTCGAGGAGAAGGACGACGCTAAGCACCGCCGTTTCGCCGGGATCGAGCGAGCCCAGGTCCCAAACCAGCTTCCCCCCCGCTCCTTCCGGAGCGAAGACCGCCTCGCCGTCGGCGGAGACGAAATGGGTAAAGGAGGGCAGGGAGCTTGTGAGAGTCAGATCGCCCGTCGGCACTACCCCGGAATTCGTGACTTCCATTTTGAGTCTGATGGTCCCGCCTACCGGTACGGCGGGGCTTTCCGGGGTATTGGTCAGGGTGAAGGCGGGGGGGTTGACCACGGTCGATTCGACGGTATTCGAGTTTACCGGGATCGTCGTGTCGGACCTTGCGGTCGCGACGTTGGTTATCTTTGAACCTGCGACAGCCGCGCCATTGGCCGTTACGGCGAAGACGAGCAAACCCGTTTCGCCCGGCGCGACCTCGTCGATTCTCCAGCTGAGTGAGCCGGGATTTACGGTGAGTCCCGCTCCGGTTGCGGAACCGGAGAGGTAGGAAGTCCCGGCGGGGAAAGTGTCTGTTACCGTTACGCCTGAGGCGGTATCGTTGCCGGTGTTGGCAAAGCGCAGGGTGTAGAGAAGCGTTCCGCCCGGAACAACCGTGGCGTCGTCCACTTCCTTGGTGATGGAGAGATTAGGCCCGACGCCGACCTTGGCCACCGTCGAAGCCGTTGCGGCTCTGGCGGTGTTTGTCGCCGCTATCGTGGCGGTGTTGATGATGAGGGACCGGGAAGAGATGTCAAGCGCCGCCCTCGCGGCGTAGTCGGAGGGTGTTTTCACCCTCGTCTGCACGGTGACAAAGCCCCCGGAACCGGCCGGTAAGTCGCCGAGCGCCCAGGATACCTGGCCTCCGGCGGTTATAGAGGGGTCGTAGACGCCGCCGCCCGAGTTGCCCAGGTAAATAAGGAACTCGCTCAGGTCGAGGGTGAGTGAGCAATTCCTGGCGGCGTCGTTGCCTTCGTTTTGAAACGTTATTGTGAGGGCGAAGTTCTCGCCCATGTTGACGGGGTTTGAACTTACCGAGATTCCGATGGTCAATACCGGCAGGGAGGTTACCGAAGAGACCGCGCCGGGGCTTACCTCGGAGGGACGCCAGTTTGAGTTCGCGTCCTTGTAAGAGACCGCGGCCTTGTTGATAATCTCCGTTCCCGCGGGCGCAGAGGCGCAAGGAGCCGTCTGCGGTCCTCCGAAGAGGACCGCAGCGGCAACTACGAGCGCACCTAACGCTTTTAAGCCAAACCCGCGGAAGTTCAACTTATATATTTCCCGTCAATTCCTTTCAGGCCTTAGTCTACGGTGACCTGATAGCTGAGTATGTAGACCTTGTTCACGCCCGAGGCGTTGTCGAGGTTTATAACCATCCCGTCGTCGCCGGCGGATACGGTATTGGCGTTAAACCTGGCGCCGTCGCTGTTGGCGCTGTCCGTTCTGGCTGCTACCGAGCCGGAAAAACCGGCCTGGATGGTGCCCGGCGTGTAGGTGGTGAAGGCCGGGACCACGTCGGAGATGAGAATCGCCGTGGCGTTGCCCGTTCCGCTGTTGGTGACAGTTATCGTGTAGGTCAGGGTGTCGCCGGGGGCCGCGTTGGCGAGATCGACTGCCTTGAGTATCCCGAGCACGGGGGCGGTGACGGTGGTGACGAGGTTGCCGCTGGTGAAGGTCTTGGTCACGTCGGCCGCCGAGGTCACCGTTATCGTGATCGTGCTGGTGGTGGTGTCGCCCGCCGTGGCGGGGACGGTCGCGCAAACGTAGAAGGTGGCCGTTGCGCCGGGAGCCATGACGCCGGTGTCGGTTATCGCCGAGGAGCAGGTGGCGTCGGTGCCGAAGGTGTAGACGTAACCCGCCGCTCCGCCCGCGGAAGTGAGGTCGAAGGTATCGTTGATGCTTCCGCCATTCGTCACGTCGAAGGGAAAGGAGGTGACGTCGCCGGGGGTCTTGGTGTCGGCGCTGGAGCCTACGGAAACGGTGAGGCCGGAACCGGCTCCTACGGTGAGGGGTTCGGTGTCGGTCACAACAAGAGGTGCGGTGCCCGCCATATGACTGATGGACTGGACGAAGTTTATTGGTGTCCCGGAAACGACGCCGGAGTTCAGGGTCGCCTGGAAGGCAACGGTGGTCGAGGCGCCTACCGCCAGGGGTCCCGTAAGGACTCCTGAGACGACGCCTCCTACGAAATCGATACTGCCGGGGCCGCCGAGCACTATTGAGCCGGGGACGAAGGTGAAGCCGCCGGGAATCAGGTTGGAGCAACCGATATCGCTTGATCCCGCGTTTCCGTTGTTGGTTATCGTGGCGGTGAAGGTAATCACCTGCCCGGGAACCGGGGTGGTGTCGTTCGCTACGAGGTCAACCGTGAGGACCGCGGCGTTGGCGGTGGTCGTCAGGGTTACCGAACCGGTTTTGGTGTTGTCGAACACTGATGTGCCGGTGACCAGAACCGAGTTGGGCGCTCCTCCGGCAGCTACGTCGCCGTTGGGAATCTCTACCCTGACGATGATGTCGAAGACCGCCTCGGCCAGGATAGCGCCGGTGGTGTAGGACCCGGCCGGGATCAGCGTGTCGACGCCAGCCGTGTAGGCGTCGTTGTTGTCAACGTCGTTGTAGACGGTGATGGAGGCCGGACTCCAGCCCGCGCTCGTCGCAACGGTAAAATTGATGGTGTCGGAGCCGTTGCCGTTGTTCTCGATGTCAACCGCGTAGTTGACGAAGGTGTTGTTCGCTCCGTTTCCCGTCGTTACCCCGGCGGCCACGACGACTCCGCCGATCTGAGTCACGGTGGTGTGAACCGTGTTTGACGCGACGTTGTTCCCGATTATCGTCCCGTTCGCGTCGTAGTAGGTTACATTGGCGGTGTTCGAGATGTCCTGCCCGACGGCTGTTCCCGCCGACCAGGCCGACGTCGCCGCAAGCAGCGCCAACGCCAGAATTGTGATGAGAGACGTTCGTTTTCGCATAGGTGCACCTCCTGTTGGTATTTCCGCGTAGGTTTCGGTTTGGCTTCTTTTTTTCCGCGTCATTTGACTTTAACCTTGAATTCGAGTGTTCCCGTCCCTCCGGGCAGGACGGGCTTTAGAAGTTTCCACTTGATGTGCGTATACATCTCGGGAGTCGCCGTCTTCTGGACCTTGACGCCCTTCTCGTCGGCGATGGTGTAGGTGACCGGCTCGGCCGAGTAGTTTTTGCCGCCGTCTATGCTGAAAGTCAGCTCGGCGTCGGCGGTGGCGGCGGAGCCGGGAAGGTAGGCGGTGGCGTTCGGTATCGGATCGACGATCTGCGCGCCCACGGCGTTGGCGTCGCCGTCGTTTTTGTAGGTAATCGCGTAGGCAAGCACGTCGCCGGGGTAGCCCTCCTTCGCCGGGACTTTCTTGACCACGCTCTTCCCGTTTTCAATCGCCGTAATCTCCTTTATCGCCGTTATCTCTATGGACAGTTTGGGCGCGGCGAGGGCGGCCGAGGAGAACAGGAGGAGCAAAAGCGCCGAAGCGAGAAGCGTCCCTCCCTTTTTTGCAAAACTCCATTCACTGAAAAATTTCTTTTTCATTCTTTTCTCCTCTCCATCACTGGATCAGGACTTTGAAATAGGCTTTTCCCTCGTCCGGGCCGGAATCGGCCACGCCATCGTCGGCTTCGAGGGAGATGATGTTGAAAGTTATGTTTCCGCCTACGGCCTCTCCCTGCACCTCGGGCCAGCTTCCCTCTCCCGCCCCGTCCGTGCGGGGGGTAGCGGTGGCGTAGGTCGAGGAAGCGTCTCCCGCCCGCAGGCTGCCCGCCACGTAGGTGGTGTTAAGGGGCGCGGAATCGAGAAGGAGCAGGGTGTGGGCCGAGGAGTCGCCGGTGTTTTTGTAGTGGATCGTGTAGGTTATCTCCTGGCCGGGAGCAGCCGCGGCGGGGTCGGCGGATTTGACGATGGAGACTATGGGAGCTACGACCTGCACGGGGGCGGTGTCGCCGGTGGAGACGGAGGGGAAGTTTCTTCCGTTCATCGTTACGTTGTTGTAGGCGGTAGCTCTCGGTCCTCCCGCCTGCGCCGTAAAAGACAGGGTAGCCGAGGAGCCGGAGTTGACTATCCACGGCCCCGTCCAGGTAAGAACCTGTCCGGCGACGGCGGGGTCGGAGGTTGTAAGGCCCGAGGTGGTGCCCGCGCTGTAGGTGAAGCCCGCCGGAAGGGTGTCAATCACCTCGGAGACGCGGGCGTTTCCCGGCCCGGCGCTAGTGATCGTGACCGTATAGACGAGGTTGTCTTTTCCTACGGCTGAGGGAGAGCTTACAACTTTTGCCGCCGTCACGGAGGCGGCGCGCATCGTTATGGAGGCCGTGCGCGGCTGGTCGCGGTTGACGGGAAAGGCGGAGTCGATAGTGTCTATGAAAGTGACGGTGAAAACCGTCCCGCCGAGCGCCTGCAATATCCCGTCGGACCCGGTCGCCACGGCGCTGTACGCGGTGGGAAGCTGCCCGGTGAAGATTCCGGTATCGAGACCTGTCTCGGTGAGGGTGACGGTCTCGGAGTCCCCGCCTCCCGCGATTGCGGCTGAAAGGACCTGCGCCGCGTCGGGGGTGAAGTTCCGGTCCCCGTCAACGACCTTCACGAAAAGATTGTCGGAGATATCGGCTATCGCCGGGTTGCCGTTTCCGAGGATGTCGTCCGCGAAGGAAACGACGGCTGTTGTGGCGGTCGTCCCCCAGAAGGTGACTACGTCCGAGAAGCTTGCCGAAAGGGTATCCGAGCCGGTGATGTCGCAAAGGTCGGCTGCGAGACTGGAGGTGTTGTTGCTTGTGCCCCAGTAGGTGCGTATCGGCTGGTCGGGGGAGAGCCCCGTCGCAGCCAGATAGGCCGCGAAATCGACCTTCCAGTCGATGAAGTAATCCTGAGTGGAGTGGACGAAGGTATCCGCCGCGACGATTCTGTAGTTGGAGGGAGAAAGCGGGTCGGCGTAGAGCTGGACTTCGGCGTTGTCGCTGGGGTCGTCTATGTTTCCCTGAACGGTGTTGCGGCGGATCGATATCTCCTCGGTCGCGATGCCGTCCAGCATGATGAGGTATTCGTAAGTATCTACGACGCCGTCGGTGTCAAACTCCATCCCCCAGCCGAAAGGTTCGAGGTATCCCTGGCCCCCGCTGCCCTCCGGGGAATCGTCGAGGCGGATGCGGAAGAAGAGGTCTGTGCCGTCGTTGTAGTAGTAGGCCGCGGCCTTTCCGGCTTCCGAGACGACGTTGCGCTCGTTGTTGGAGTCCCCGATCTGGTCCTGAAGCTGGGTTCCGCCGCGCAGTATCGGCTTCCAGCTGGAGTCGGCGGGCCAGGCGAAGGCGAGAGAGGGAAAGAGGAGAGCGGCGAGGAGAGGTAAGAGAAGAAATTTTTTGTTGGAGAGTTTACGCAGTTGTCCTACACGTTCACTTATGAGGGCGAGCGCCTGGGAAGGGGCAAGATAAAGTTGTACTTTCCTCAATAATCCCGCCAAGTCTCTTTAGCCCAACGAGCATTGGGTTTGGAGAATAAATTACCCCCGTCAAAAAATAGTCCAGCCGGTTTCGCTCCGTCAGCCGGGGCAAAACACGATTAAACTGCTCTATGACTAATATATACGCTCAATTAAAACTTTGTTACTCCGTTTTATCCGGGCCGAAAAATATTCTTAAATTTTGCCGTGGCTGCGGTATCTTCTCCCTATATATACCTATCGGCGAAAATACCGCTCCGATAAAGAGAAAAAGGGTTTTCCGGCGAAAAAAGGCTTTTTAAGGCTTTTCAGGGTGAAATACAAGGAGTTTCGGCGATGAAAAGGGAAATTGTAGCGGTTCTCGGAGCCAGCCCCAACCCCGAGCGCTTCTCGAACAGGGCGGTAAGGCGGCTGAGGGAAAAAGGCCACAAGGTCATTCCCGTCAACGTGAATTGCGTTCCCGTCGAGGGGCTCCCCGCTCTAAAGACCCTGGGCGAGATACAAGAAGAGGTGGACACCGTCTGCGTGTACGTGGGGCCCTCGAACATCAAGAGTTCGATAGAGGAGATCGTCAAGCTCAACCCGAAAAGGGTGATCCTGAACCCCGGAGCGGAATCGGAAGAGCTGAAAGCGGCGCTGAACAAGGCGGGGATACCGTGCAAAGAAGCCTGTACTCTGGTCCTTCTTTCAAGCGGGGAATTTTAGAAGCCGGAAACGGCTTCGGCTTTTGCCGCGGGGCTTGGTCGCTACTCGCTCGCGCTCCTCGCCGTAGTCACGCTACTGTCTGCGTCGCGCTCGCTACGGGCTCCTTGCCCGGCGGCAAAATCCTTTGCCGTGCGTAAAAATAAAACAGTCGAGCGCCTGTTTTTTACTGCGTCATTCCCTCGCATGAGGGAATCCAGAGGCTGTAGCGGTATTTCTGGACTCCCGCCTTCGCGGGAGTGACGAAAGTCTCCGGGCCGGAGCAGTTTTTCAGGTTTCCCTTCGTCTCAGCATGAATTTGGTGAGTTCAAGGACGGGAACGATGGTCAGGGAGCAGAGGGCGGCCTCCGCGAAGTCGATCGCAGTAAGCGAAAAGGTCCCGAAAGGCTTGTGGAAGGCGGGGAGGTAGACGATTGCCGCGAGCAGCGCGAGTTCCCAGGCGACCGAGAGGTTGAGCCACCTGTTGGCGAGGGTGTTGCGGAAGACGGACTCGTGCTCCGAGCGAAAGCTGTAGGCCTTGAAAAACTGTATCAGCACGAGCGAGACGAAGGTCATCGTCATCGCCTCGTCGAGCGGCCTCCCCGAGCGAAGCGCCCAGCCGAAAAGGGCGATGTTCGCCATCATCGACCATAGCCCTCCCTCCATCATCAGAAGAGCCAGGGGCTTCGAGAAGATTCCCTCTTTCGAGTTTCTCGGGCGGCGGAGCATGAGCCCCTTTTCCGGCGGGTCCACCGCGAGGGCCAGCGCGGGCAACCCGTCGGTCGCGAGGTTTACGTAGAGTATCTGGACCGCGGTAAGGGGCTGGGGGAGCCCGATGAGCGCCGCGCCCGCGATAAGCCCTATCTCGCCGACGTTCGAGGAGATAAGGTATTTCAGATATTTCTTTATGTTGTCGTAGATAATACGCCCCTCCTCGACGGCGGAGACGATGGAGGCGAAACTGTCGTCGGCCAGCGTCATCGCGGAGGCCTCCCGCGTTACGTCGGTGCCGCTTTTACCCATAGAGATGCCGATATCAGCCCTTTTGAGAGCCGGCGCGTCGTTGACGCCGTCGCCGGTCATCGCCACCACCTCGCCCCTCGCCCTGAAAGCCTCAACGATGCGCAGCTTGTGTTCCGGGGATACCCGCGCGTAAACGTCGATGGAATCGATACGCGAGGCGAGCCCTTCAACACTCATGAGGTCGAGCTCTTTTCCCGTGACGATACCCCCATCCTGCAAAATGCCCAGTTCCCGCGCTATCGCCTCGGCGGTTTTCGGGTGATCGCCCGTTATCATCACGGGGCGGATGCCGGCGTTTTTGCAGGTTTCGACGGCAGCCTTCGCCTCCTCCCTCGGCGGATCCAGCATCCCCGCAAGGCCGAGGAAGACGCCGCCCTCGGGGAGGCCGGAAAGGGATTCCGACTCCTTTTCGCAGAAGGCCAGCACGCGAAGGGCGCGCGAAGCCATTTCCCGCGCGACAAAGAGGATCCTTTCCCTGCCCGCCTGATCGAGCGGGACGACGCCCCCCCCGGTTTTTTCAAAGGAACAGACCGGAATTACCACCTCCGGCGCTCCCTTGATGAAAATCCTCTTTCCCGAGAGGGTGGCGTGAAGGGTCGCCATCATTTTCGTCTCGGAGGAGAAGGGAATTTCCCCGATCCGGGGGTTTTTTTCCGCTATTTCCGTTTCGTCGAGCCCCGCTTTTCTGGCGGCGACGATGAGGGCGCCCTCCGTAGGGTCGCCGGTAATGGCCCACTCCTCCCTCTCGCTTAGAAAAAGCGTTGCGTCGTTGCAAAGGACGCTTGCCGAGAGCAGTTCCGGCAGGGAGGCGGGAGCCCCGCCGTTTCCCGCATTTCCCCTGAATTCCCCGCGCGGGTCGTAACCGGCCCCGGTGACTTCAACCGGCTCCCCTTCGAGGTAAATTTCGCGCACCGTCATCTCGCCTTTAGTGAGGGTGCCGGTCTTGTCGGTGCATATGACCGTTGTGGAGCCGAGGGTCTCGACGGCGTGGAGGTTTCGCATGAGGGCGTTTCGTCTGCTCATCCTTTGGACGCCGAGGGCCAGCGAGATAGTTACCACCGCGGGCAGGGCCTCGGGGACGACGGCGACGGCCAGCGCTATCCCGAAGATCAGCATCTCCACGAAAGGCTGCCCCCGGAAGAGCCCAAGGACAACGATTAAGGCGACTATGACGATTGCCGCCTTCGCGAGCCCGTGTCCTATCTTTTCGAGGCTTTTCTGCAGGGGGGTGGCTTCGGGGGCGATGGACTGGAGCATCCCGGCGATCTTGCCGAACTCCGTTTCCATTCCGGTCGCGGTTACGACCGCCCTCGCCCTGCCTGAGCTGACGGTAGTGCCCGCGAAGACCATGTTGGCCCTGTCGCCGGTGGGGACCTTTTCCGGGAGAACGAGGGAGGCGTCCTTGCCTACGGGTGTCGATTCCCCGGTGAGGGGCGCTTCCTCCGTCCTCATGTGGACGGCCAGGAAAAGGCGGCCGTCGGCGGGGACCCGGTCGCCCGCCGCCAGCACCATAACGTCGCCGGGGACCAGTTCGGCGGAGGGAAGCTGAACCTCCCTTTTGTCCCGCAGGACCCTTGCCGTGGGCGCGGTCATCTTGCGCAGGGCCTCGATAGCCCTTTCGGATTTCAGCTCCTGATAAAAGCCGAGAAGAACGGCGAAAAGGACGATTACGAGGATGGCGGCGGCTTCCAGGCCGTGCCCGAGAAAGGCGGAAAGGACCGTTGCGATGAGAAGAATGATAATGAGGACGTTTTTGAACTGGGACAACAGCAGAGAAAGGGGGCTTACCCTGACGGGCTCCTGTAGGAGGTTGGAACCGTATTTCAAAAGCCTGCTTTTGGCCTCGGAGGTTTCAAGCCCTTCCGGCGAGGAGGAAAGCTCTTCAAAGACCGCCTGGGCGGGTTTGCTGAAAAAAGTCGTCATAAAAGCTCCGGGTGAGTGGACCAAAACCTCCCTGGAGTATACTCCAGGGATCGCAGCGGGCCAAAACCCGGCGGGTTGAGGAAGGGCGGGCGGGATGTATTATTTCACCGGACGCGCTGTTTTTTGCAGCGCCGAAAGGTGAAGAGATGTTGCCGGGTACGGGTTTTTGCACGGAGTGCGGCGGTGAATTAAGGCCCGGAGCGGAGGTATGCCCCCGCTGCGGGGCCAGAATACTGTGCCGCACCGGCCCGGGCAGGTTGACCGCCGCCCTTCTGGCGATATTCCTCGGCTCGCTTGGCGCCCACAAGTTTTATCTTGGACGAATCGGCCCCGGGGTGCTGTATCTTCTCCTTTGCTGGACCCTGTTGCCGGGAATTCTCGGCGTTATCGAGGGGATAACGTATCTTCTGATGACCGAAGAGGGTTTCAGGGCCAGATACTGAAGGTGAAGATCGGAAGGCGCCGCGCCGGAACCTCAGGTCTTTTAAAGTAAAATACCCGGCTGGCAAAAATCCGCCGGACCCCGTATCATTGCGCATTCGGGGTTCCCTTAACCCGGCCCCGCGCCGGCCTCCTTACGGAAAAGCATGGAAATAATAAATTTCTTCATCGATTTCATCCTCCACGTCGATACCCGGCTGGGCTCGATTATCGCCGAGCACGGGGCCTACGTTTACCCGATCCTCTTTACGATAATATTCTGCGAGACGGGCCTCGTGGTCACTCCTTTTCTGCCGGGGGATTCGCTTCTTTTCGCCGCCGGGTCCTTCGCCGCCCTCGGCTCGATGGATCTTTTCACCCTTATGCTCCTCCTCACCGCCGCAGCCATATGCGGAGACAATACAAATTACTGGATAGGCAGAAAGATAGGCCCCGGAATATTCAGGAGCGAAAAAAACATTCTTTTTCGCCGCGACTACCTCGACAAAACCCAGAGGTATTACGGGATACACGGGGGGAAAACCGTCCTTTTCGCGCGGTTCATGCCCATTTTCCGCACCTTCGTCCCCTTCGTCGCGGGCGTGGGGCGGATGGAGTACTCCCGCTTCCTGCCCTACAGCGTCAGCGGCTCGATACTCTGGGTGAACGGTTTCGTGCTCGCGGGATACTTCTTCGGGAGTTTGCCCTTTGTCCGGCAGCGCTTTACCCTGGTCATCTTCGGAATCATCCTTATCTCGATGTTCCCGATGCTTCTCCACGGCTTTCGGACCTTCAGGGCCAGACTCAGAAAAAAAGCCCTGGAAAACGAGTGACTGCGGCACGAAAAAAGCATATTTCGCTCTGCGGCGCGGACTGTTTCACCATTGCGCCCGCCGAAGTCCAAAGCGGGAGAAATAAAAACCAAAATGAAATACGCCCAAAAAACCTCATTTGCGATAGCCCTCTGCCTGGCGATTCTCTTTAGCGTCACTTCGAGGGCCGAGGAGCAGCTTATCCTCGAAAAAAACACCGAGTGGTCGGGCGCTCTGGATTTCAAAACCGAAGTGGTCGTCAAAGAAGGCGTAACCCTGACGGTCAGGCCGGGGACAAAAGCAGCTTTCGGCCCCGGCGCGAGGCTTATCGTGCTGGGAAGCCTGTCGGTAGAGGGAAGCCCGGGGGGGAGCGTCTATCTTGGGCCGGGGGCCGAGGGAGAAAAAAAGGATCAGAAGTGGGGGGGCATCGTCTTTGGAGGAGTCACCTCCGCCCGCGTTTCCCGCGCACGGATAGTGGGGGCCGAGAAGATCGAGGTGTCGAACAGTTCCGTCACCTTTTCGGATTCGGTCGTCGAAAAAGGCGTGAATGGATTTTTTTTCGTCACCGGGGGGCGCTCTCTGATAGAAAAGTGTCGGATTTCCGACATGTCGGAGAGCGGGGTGACGGTCACCCTCAATTCCCTCGTGGAGATTTACGGCTCCAGCATCGAGCGCTGCAAGAAAACCGGAGTCAGCAACAACCAGCACGGAGCCATAAGGGTGGGCGGCTGCACCGTGACGGATTGCGAAACCGGAATTTCGGTAACCGGCGACCAGTCGGTGGTTTCGGACAATACGGTAAAAAAATGCGTGGAGGGAATCGCGGTTTCGCAGGGGAACGAGGGCACCAAAATCCACGGAAATACGGTGAGCGAGGTTGAAACGGGGATCTACTGCTTCCGGTTCGCTTCCCCCGAGGTAATCGCCAACACCATCACCAAAGCAAAAACCGGCATAAAGTGTTTCCAGACCTCGAACCCGGTTATTGCCCAAAACAGGCTCGAAGATAACAAGACCGCGATAGCGTGCCTTCAGATGTGCCGCCCCGTAATCGAGAAAAACCAGATAGAGAAGAACGGGGTGGGCGTTTACCTCCACCTCTCCTCCTACGCGATAATGAACTCCAACAACTTCGACAAAAACCGGCTTCACGTAGAGCTGGACAACATGAGCGCCGACTGGGAGAGGCGGGCGGCGAAAAAGCCCACGCGCTCGGCGCAGGCGCTTAACGAGCAGCTTGTCCAGAAGGGCAGGGCGATGCCGGAGAAGGTCGAGGAGGACATCTCCTACATGGGCGCCGTAGAGGCAACCGGGAACTGGTGGGGGGAGGCGACCACCGCCGAGATGAAGAAAAAGGGCGCTGAGGCCGATATCTCGACCCTCAAGGATTACTACGACGTTCAAAAGCGCACCTACGAGGGGTGGGAGGGGGAGTACGTGCAGGACAAGATAGATTACTCAGGCTACCTTTCAGCACCCGTAGCCGACGCGGGCCCAAAGGGTCTAAAACAGTAAGGGGATAATCCAGAAGTCTATTGAAAACTGTTTCGACCCCCGTTTTCTGTGTCGCGTGCTCACTCGAAGCTCGCCTAACACCCGGTTATGTCTCGCTTCTCGCTCCGCGTCTCCTTGAAACCGGGGTTCTCTCGACGTTTTCAATAGACTTCTAAGTCGCGGCCCGCGACTCCCCGCGAGAGGTGACGTTTATGGCGGCTTTGTCGACAAGCGGGCACTTCGTCTCGCAGATTCCGCACCCGATACAGAGATTCTCGTCCACGTAAGGCTTCTTGAAGGATTTCCCCTCCAGTTCCTCCGTCCGA
Organism: bacterium; assembly: GCA_004322275.1. Taxonomy (NCBI): domain Bacteria; species bacterium. The sequence continues at coordinate 24,485 of SCTA01000031.1, read as the reverse complement.
AGCTTGATCGCCTTTTCCGGCGTCGGGCAGTGTTCCTCGCAGACTATGCACTCCGATGCGCCTATCCAGGGGAGGCAGCGGGTTCTGTTCACCTCGGCAAGGCCTATGCGCACCTTCGTCTTTTCCGCGAGCGGAAGTCTTTTTATCGCGCCGGTGGGACACACCTGCCCGCAAAGCGAGCAGTTGTATTCGCAGTAGCCGATTTTAGCCACCAGCACCGGGCTCCAGACCCCCTGAATGCCCGCTTCGGAGATGGCGGGCTGGAGGCCGTTGGCTATGCAGACCCTCATGCACTCGCCGCAGCGGGTGCAGCGCGCCAGAAATTCCTCCTCCGGCAGCGCTCCCGGCGGGCGTATCCGCCTCGGGTCTCCGTAACGCGCTTTCGCCTCCGTCCGCAAAAAAGTGAGGGAAAGGGCTCCGAGGGCCAGAGAGGTGAGCACCGTCCGCCTCTGGATGTCGGGCGCGGAGGGCTTCGGTGAGACCGCGCCGGTAAAGGTTATCGCCTTTTCGGGGCAGGTCTCTTTGCATTCGAGGCAGGCGACGCACTCGGCGTACTTTGTGCCGGTAAAATCCTCATCGACCGCACCCATCGGGCACTTTTTGGCGCAGGCGGAGCAGCTTGTGCAGGCGGTGGACACCCTGCGCTTCACAAGGGCGTGCTTACCGCAGAGGCCAAGAAGAGCCCCCAGCGGGCAGAGGTTTCTGCACCAGAAGCGGCGCTCGACAAGCTCAAGTCCCAGAATCCCGATAAAAATGAATCCCGTCAGAGCCGCAAGCTGAAAATACTGCTGCCCGAAGGTGAGGAAGTGGTTTTTCAGGAAGGAATAAACCGGCTCGGAAACCGCCGTCACCGCGCCGATCCTCGTTTCGTAGAGGGAGGAGAACGTCCCGTTCAGGGCGTAATTGGCCGCCGGGAAAATCGAGACGGTGAAGGAGCGGATGAGCAGGCACAGCGGGTCGAAGAGGAAGACGAGTTGAAGGGTGAAGAGGGCGGAGCCCGCGAGGACGGCCAGCACGCCGAATTTGACGTTCCTCCACCGTTTCGGCGCGCCGGGACGGCGCTTTTTGCCGATGGCGAAGCTCGTCAGGTCGAGGATGGACCCAAGGGGGCAGAGCCAGCCGCAGAAGAAGCGCCCGAAGAGCACGGTCAGGCCCAGCACGATGAGCGAGGGCCACAGCATGGGTATGAGGGTGCGGGAGGCAAGCGTTGCCGCGCCCGCCATCAGCGGGTCCAGCCGAAGGAAAATATTCACCGCGTAGGGAAGGATGTCGTTGTCCTTGTACTCGGTGTTCAGAAAAAGAAAGAAAAAGACCGCGAAGACTCCCGCCTGCGACAGTCTCCGGAGAAGTTTCGGTTTCATCCGCCCGCCTTTAGGCGCATCACCCGTATCTTTTCGAGATCGTTCACGCCGAGCCCGCGCTTTCCGGCGGTTACGAGAAAGGGGATATCCAGCGGCGTCTTGCCGAAGAGGGAGACGGCGACGCTGTCGGCGGCGACGATGTCGGTTCCCGCTACGAGGGTATTGGCGATCTTCACGTCCTCAAGTCTTCCGCCCTGCGGGCCGTTGGCCAGAAGGATGCGGGTCGCGTCGATAATGGTCAGGTGAGAGCGGATAGCGAGGTTTATATCGGTCAGCGCGTCGGGGAGATTCCTGTGAAAACCTGCCCTGTTGCCGCCCGCCACCCCCATTATGTTCTTCATCCCGAGGGTGAGGAGAGAGGCGCCGTGGTGTTTTGCTACGGGGAGGTTTATGAACTTGTCGGCGGTAAGCGCGTCTTCGTAAAATGGCTGGCGCGTGAGAAAGACGCCGCCGGGAATATCGACGACCCTGTAGCGGCGGTCGTCGATATGGGAAAGCTCGACCCTCGGGTCGCCGATAGCCTCTACGGCGGGGCCTATCCCGCTGGTCACGTAACAGCGGCGCGGCTCGTTGCAGGTGCGGTCGAATACCTTGACCTTCGCGGCTCCCGCAGCGAGGCAGAGGCGGATTACCTCGGTGACCACCTCGGGGTGGGTGTTGGCGGCCTGCTCGGGGGTGCGGTCCCAGCCTATATTGGGCTTTACCACGACCGTCTCGCCGGGCTTTACGAAAGCTTCCATGCCGCCGAGGGCCTTTACGGTCTCCCTCACGAGCGAAGCCGCGGATTTGCCCTCGGCCATGACCACCAGCGGCCCCTGGGCGGCGTAAGCGCTGAGGGGGTAGCCCGGCACGAGGGCCGTTCCGGCGCAAAACAGGGCGGAATTTTTAATGAATTCCCTGCGGTTCATTTTTTATCCTCCGGACGGGCAACATCCCGCCTGCTGCTGCTCAAAAGGCGGCCTTACGGCCGCTCAGATTGCTGACAAACTTCGTCTTTTCTCCGATTTACTTCGTCAGGCTCAAAAAACGATCCTCAAAATACAAGGAGCATTCCTCCGGTCATTTTTCTCGCCTTCCTTGTTCTCGAAGAAAATACTGTGTTTGTCGCAATCTCAGCCTGTTGACCTGGTGCTCCCTTATTGTTCTGTTTTCTGTGCGGAAAACTTTCCTTTTCGCCACAAATGACTTTGTCAACAGTCTGGACGGCCTTACGGGCCGCTTAAGGTTTACCTCACGCCGGAGTCTTCCACCGGCTTCTGAAGGAAGGGCTCGAAGTTTACCCTCCCGAGGGAGGCGTCCTTCGTCTTGTCGAAGAATTTTTCAGCGACCTTTTCTTTGTCCGCACTGCCCCACCAGTTACCCGAGAGATCGAGGTCCTCGTGCTGGCTCTGGCCGACGTTGACGTTGTACCGGAGGGAGTTTTCGACGTTGTTGTCGAAAAACCTCACCGAGGAGCCTGTTTTTCTGACGGGGAAGTAGGCGTGCCCGTTTCCCCTGAAGCTGTTGTTGCGTATGGTGGTGCGCGAGCCGTTGGATTCGGTGCGTATGCCGTACACGTTGCCGGTAAAGTCGTTGTGTTCGATCAGCACGTCGGCTGTCGAGAAGCGCATGGCTTCGTAATTCCCCCTGAATATATTGTCCCGCACCTCCGCCTTCGAGTAGTGAATCTGCAGGCCGGTGAAGGCGTACTCGAAGATGCATCGCTCGACGGCGGAATTTTTGCTGACCGAGATCTGCACGAAGGTCCAGTCCTTTTTTTCCGGGGTTTGGCGGGCGGAGGTGAAGAGGATGGGTTTTTCCTTCGTTCCCCTGGCGATCAGGTTCCCCTCTACCGTCAGTTCGCCGTCGCCTATGTTGTTCTTGTCCTCGTCGCTCCACTCGAATTTTACAACCGTTCCCGGCTCTATCGTCAGGTTGACGCCCCTCTGGACTACGTTCTGTCCGCGAAGCAGGACGGTTCCGCTCCAGGTCGTGTCCTTTGTTATGTACGCCCTGTCAAGGCTCAGCGGCTCCTGCGCTGTGGCCGAAGAGGGCGCGAAGGCGGCCAGCAAGGCAAGAAAAATCACAAGAGCGGTCATGTTTTTCATCATCCGCTCAGGGCAGTATCCGCTCGACGGTTATGTTTATGCCGTCAAGCACCTGTCCGGTCTCTATTTTCACGGAGTGGTCTCCCGTGCCGTCCCAGCGCCCGTACCACTCCCCGATGGAGGGGGTGTCGCCGTAAGCCGAGCGGGCTCCGACGTAGTAGGTGCCGCCCTTCGCGAGACTGATGACGTAGCGCCCCTCCCCGTCTACTAGGGCCGAGATCGCCTCGGGTCTCTGGTGACCCATAACCTTGTCGAGATAGGCGAAAGCGTATACGCCCTTCGCGGGGTTGCCTTCCCTGTCGAGCGCCTTTCCGGTAATCCGGGTGGCGGTGGCCCCGAACAGGCTGTCTTCCATCACAGCCTCGCTGGCCTTGCTTACCACCGGGACTTCAATCTTTGCCGTCTTCCCCTGCCGTACCTGCACGGGATTTCGCGGGTAAAAGCTGAAATAGTCGCCCTCCCCGAGCGGCCCCGCGCCCTTTCCCGAGGCCCTTTTCCGGGCGACTACGAAATATTCCAGCTCGGGGAGGCCGGCGAAGCGAAATACCCCGTTTTTGCCGGTGGGCATCGAGTTGGCGTAAGCCACGCCGCGCAGGTCCTCGGCGGTATCGACGTAGAGGGTCACGTAAACGCCTTCCAGCGGAGTTCCGTTGTAAAGGACGACGCCCGTGATCGCCCCGTCGGAACCGCTTTCGTAAACCTCCCAGGCGATGTCCGGCGGCGCCTTGACGGCGCTGAAGCCGGCGCGGGCATATTTTCCGGCGCTTACCGTAACCGGATTGGACCCCTGATAGGAAAAATAGTCGCCCGCCGAGAGAGGGGCGTTCTCTTTGCCCGGCGCGGTCTTTTTAGCCATCACGTAGTAGACGCCGGGAGAAAGGTCCAGTCTGTACCTGCCGCCGCCGTCCGCCGGGAGGGAGACTCCGGCGGGCTTGTTCTCCAGAAAGTCGCCGAAGGCCGGGTAAGCGAAAACCTTCGCCCCCGGCAGCCCCTCGCCGTCAACGGTGACCTTGCCTTCGAGGCCGGAGCCGGAAGGAGAGCCCCCGCTTTCTTTTCCGGTTCCCGCATGCGAAAGCGAAGGGAAAAACGCGAACGCGAACAAGAAAAGGAGAATGCAGGGCAGTGGACGGATTCTCTTCATTGCGGATGCCTTTGGGTACATGGCGATAAAAGCGATTCCCGCTTCCGGACGGGCGGGGCAAGCCGTCTCATTTCCTGAATTATTATGCAGAGATTATGCCACAAATGTACTGAATTCTTTCAGGTTTAATGGCTCCGGAGGGCTTCGGGCCGTATTTCGCTCCACAAATCTACCGGCTTTCGGTCCGGAAAGGCATTTTGAAAGTTCGGGCCAAGGGAATCACGTTCATAAAAATTCCCCCTCTGACGGTTCTCCGTCAGGGGGGGAATTTTAAAGTCAATTGATTTTCTTAAGCGAAAGTAAAAAAGCTATTGATTTTTTCACCGGAATGAATATTTTAAGTAATACTAAATATGATTTAAGGATTCGGGCGATGGATTCGCCGAAAGGGATAAAAAATGTTTCAGATCCGCATTCATGGCCGGGGAGGCCAGGGAGTGGTTTCGGGAGCCGAGATGCTCTCCATATCGGCTTTTCTGGAGGGGAAGCACGCCCAGGCCTTTCCCAGCTTCGGCTCGGAGCGCATGGGAGCCCCCGTGGTGGCCTTCTGCCGCATAGACGATAAGGAAATCCGCCTCCGCGAGCCGATTATGGAGCCGGACGCCCTTATAATTCAGGACCCCACCCTCTTTAGCGCCATAAACGTCTTCACCGGCTTTAATCCGGATGGCTTTCTCATAGTAAATACTACCCGGTCCTTCGAGGAATTGGGAATAGAAGAGTTCGCAAGCCAACTTCCGCCCGGGAACATTCTGGCGGTTCCGGCCACCGAGCTGGCGATGAAGTACGTCAGGCGGCCGGTGCCGAACGTCCCCCTTCTCGGCGGCTTTGCACGCCTCACCGGCAAGATATCGCTGGAATCGGTGAAGGCCGCTATACGCGAGAAATTCCCCGGCCCTCTCGGCGAGGCCAACATTTCGGCGGTGTGCGCGGCCTACGAAACCTCCGCCCCGTTAAAATCTTAAGAGGATTTAAAGATGCTAAAGCAAATGGACGGGTCTCTGGCCGTCGCCCGGGCCGTAGCCCTCTGCCGTCCCGAAGTCATAGGCGCTTACCCGATCACTCCCCAGACCCACATCGTCGAGGGGATAGGCGAGATGGTGAAGGCGGGTGAGCTTGAAAACTGCGAGTTCATCAACGTCGAATCGGAGTTCGCCGCGCTGGGAGTCTGCATCGGCGCTTCGGCCACCGGCGCGCGCACCTACACCGCCACCGCCAGCCAGGGGCTCCTCTACATGGCCGAGGCTGTCTACAACGCCTCCGGCCTCGGGCTTCCGATAGTAATGACTATCGGAAACCGTTCCATAGGAGCCCCGATAAATATCTGGAACGACCACACCGACGCCATGTCGATGCGCGACGCCGGGTGGATACAGCTCTACGTCGAGACAAACCAGAAGGCGGTGGACGTCCACATTCAGGCTTTCCGCCTCGCGGAGTTGCTCAGCTGCCCCGTCATGGTCTGCATGGACGGCTTCATCCTCACCCACGCCTACGAGCGCATCGACGTGCCGGAGCAGGAGCAGGTGGACAGGTTTTTGCCATCCTTCGAGCCCGTTCAGGCGCTCGACCCGGACTCCCCGATGTCGATCGGCGCGATGGTCGGCCCCGAGGCCTTCACCGAGGTCCGCTACCTCGCCCACCACAAGCAGCTTCGCGCCCTCGAACTCATTCCCGCCATCAACGAAGAGTTCAAAAATATCTTCGGGCGCGACTCCGGCGGGCTCATCAAGACCTACCGGGCCGAAGACGCGGAGACGATAGTCGTCGCTATGGGGTCGGTGATAGGGACGATAAAGGACGTTGTGGATGAGCTTCGCGAGGAGGGGGTGAAGATAGGCGTACTCGCCATCCGCTCCTTTCGCCCCTTCCCCGCATCCTGCCTGCGCGAGGCGCTGAGGGACGCCAAAAGGATAATCGTCATCGAAAAATCCTTCGCGCTGGGCATGGGCGGCATCGTCTCGACGAACCTCCGCACCGCGCTGGGCAACTCCACGACACCCATTTGCTCCGTGGTCGCCGGTCTCGGCGGAAGGGCGATAACCAGGCGCTCCCTCCACAATCTCTTCCGGAAGGCCCGCAAGGACGAGCTTCGCGGCACCTACTTCCTCGATCTCGACTGCGCGGTGGTAAAGCGCGAGCTCGCGAGGGAGAGGGAAAAGAGGCGCTCGGGCTCCACCGCGGAAAACATCCTTAAAGACGTAGGCGTCGTTGACGCCGCGAATCCCTTCTAAGAGAAAATGTCATGTCAAACCAGCAGATAAAGTTCTATCAGACAGGCACTCTCACGGTGGGCAACCGCCTTCTGGACAAGGCCCAGCGCTCGGTGCAGGCGACTCCCGACCGCTCCAACTCCCTCGATTCCGGCCACAGGGCCTGTCAGGGGTGCGGCGAGGCACTGGGCGCGCGCTTCGCCATAGACGCGGCGATGCGGGCGACCGGCAACAAGCTTATCGCCGCCAACGCCACGGGGTGCCTGGAGGTCTTCACGACGCCCTATCCCGAATCCGCCTGGAGGATTCCGTGGATTCACTCCCTCTTCGGCAACGCCCCGGCGGTAGCCACCGGCGTAGCCGCGGCGCTCAAGGCCAAGGGCAAAACCGACGTGCGCGTCATAGCGCAGGGGGGCGACGGCGGCACCACCGACATAGGTTTCGGCTGCCTCTCCGGGATGTTCGACCGCAACGACGACGTGCTCTACATCTGCTACGACAATCAGGCCTACATGAACACCGGCGTGCAGCGCTCCAGCGCCACCCCTCCGGGGGCGCGCACCGCCACGACGATGCCGGTGGGGCCGGAGCCGGGCAACGACATGGGCACCGGCAAATTCCTCCCGGTCATCGCCATGGCCCACGGGATTCCCTACGTCGCCACCGCCAGCGTCCACGACCTCCACGACCTCGAGCACAAGGTGACGAAGGCGATGGGCATGCGCGGCTCGCGCTACATACAGATTCTCGTTCCCTGTCCGCTGGGCTGGGGCCTTGCGACCCACGAGACGATCAAGGCGGCCCGCCTCGCCGTGGAGTGCGGCCTCTGGCCCCTTTTCGAGGCGGAAAACGGCCAGATCACCAACGCGAGAAAGATCAGGAGGGGCATCCCGGTAACGGAGTACCTCAAAATCCAGAAACGCTTCGCCCACCTGATGAAAAAGGGGGCGGAGGAGCGCGTCGGGATGATTCAGGCGATCGCGGACGAGAACATCAGAAAATTCGGCCTTACGGTCCACGGAGCGTAACGATATGAAGCCCTATGCCATAACCCTTGAAGTCGGCACCAGCCTCCTGAACCGCACCGGCTCCTGGCGAAACGCCAAGCCCGTCTACGTCGAACGGCTTCCCCCCTGCAACAACGCCTGCCCCGCCGGGGAGAACACCCAGAAGTGGCTCTTCCTCGCCGAAGAGGGGCGCTACGAGGAGGCCTGGCGTCAGATAATGGAAGATAACCCCTTCCCGGCGCTGATGGGGAGGGTCTGCTACCACCTCTGCGAAGCGAGCTGCAACCGCGGACAGCTCGACGAATCGGTCGGGATAAACGCCGTCGAGCGCTTCCTGGGCGATCAGGCCCTCCGGTACTGCTGGTCGATAACACCGCAGGAATCGACAGGCAAGAAGGTGCTGGTGGTCGGGGCGGGCCCGGCCGGGCTCTCCGCCGCCTACCATCTCAGGAAACTCGGCCACGAGGTCGTTGTCTGCGAGGCCGCTTCGAGGGCCGGGGGGATGCTCCGCTACTGCATTCCCAAGTACCGCCTCCCGAGGGAGAAGCTCAACGCCGAGATTGCCCGCATCGAAAAGATGGGGGTGACGATAAAATACGACACGAGAATCACGGACGTAGCCGCAGCGATGAAGGAGGGAGGGTTTGACGCCGTCTTTCTGGGCGTCGGCGCGCACCTTCCAAAACACCTCGGCCTCCCCGTCACCGGCGCCCCGAAGATCCTTGACGGCATAAGCGTCCTCAAGGAACTCGAAGAGGACCGTCCGACGCCTATCCACGGCAGGGTAGTGGTCCACGGCGGCGGAAACACCGCGATGGACGTCGCCCGCTCCGCTCTCCGGCTCGGCGCTCTCGAAACCACCGTAGTGGTCAGGCGGACCCGCGACCGCATGGCCGCCCACGACGTGGAGGTCAAGGAGGCGATCTACGAGGGAGTCAAGTTCCTCTACGAGCGGTCGATTTCAAGAATTGACGGCGCCTCGGTCACCCTGGAGAAGATGATAGCGGCGGAGGACGGAAGGCCGCAGCCTACCGGCCAGTTCGAGGTAATCGAAGCCGACGTGGTAGTGCAGGCGGTGGGTCAGGACCCGGACCTCGACTTCATCAGGGACATTCAGGGCATCTCCATCGTTTCCAGCAACGTCCTGGTCGATTCCGGGATGATGACCGGCGCGAAGGGAATCTTCGCGGGCGGCGACATGGTTCCCTCCGATCGCACGGTGACGACTGCGATAGGCCACGGCAAAAAGGCGGCGCGTAACATCGACGCCTGCCTAAGGGGAGAGAGCTACGTAAAACCTCCCCAGAAAGAGGTAGCCACCTACGACAAGCTCAACACCTGGTACTACTCCGACGCCGAGAAGACCGTCCGCCCCACCCTCGATCTTATTCGGCGTCAGTCCGGTTTCGCGGAGGTTGTCGGCGATCTCGACGAGGAGCACGCCGCCTACGAGGCGCGACGCTGCCTTTCCTGCGGCAACTGCTTCGAGTGCGACAACTGCTACGGCTTTTGCCCCGACAACGCCATCGTCAAGAAGGGGTTCGGGAAGGGGTTCGAGTTCAAGTACGATTACTGCAAGGGGTGCGGGATATGCCCGTCGGAGTGTCCGTGCGGGGCAATCAAGATGGAGACCGAGAAGATATAGTCCGGCTTCCTCTTTCGGCGAAGGGCAGCGTCGTTTCTCGGTCGCGCTCCTCGCCGTAGTCACGCTACTGTCTTCGTCGCGCTCCCTGCGGGCTCCTCGCCCGGCGGCAAAATCCTTTGCCGTAAGAAAGAACGAAGATTAAGGAACTATTTCGATATAGCGAGAAATTTTCGCGATGATTAAAAAAGCCGGGTTATGGCCGGCTTTTTAGTTTTCCGACAACCTGCATCTCGCAGTTTTTACAGTCGAAGCGAAGGGTGAGGGGGGTTTGGCCCATCATGAGGGTGAGCGGTTCCGGTTTCTCGCCCTCTTTTTCTTTGGGGCAGAGGCCGAAGCTGTAGCGGAGGCAGTGCTTGGTGAACATCAGCGGGACCTCGCCGGTCTCGGCGCGCCACTCGTAGCCCTCGTCGATGCCGGTTACGCCGTGGCGGGCGTAGAAATCCCTGGCTCTTTTGTTGCAGACGTTGCCGAGGTAAGTGAGGGAAGCGACCGGGTAACGCGGCGGCGGGTCTTTCTCCAGCGCTCTTTCCGGGCGCTTATAGGCCTTCGCCCTTGCTTCTTCCAAAGCCGCCACTCCTTCCCGGCGAAGGCCGTTCAAGACCGAGACGGGGATAAAACACCTTCCGGCACCTTCTATTTCTACCTCTTCGGCCTCGAAGAGGGTGTTTCCGAGCCTTGAAAGCTGGGTCCGCGCCGTCGCCAGCGCCTTTTTTGGGTCCACCGCCGGGGTCCTTTCCGTTTTCACCGCCGCCTCGGCGCTTGTCCCGTCCTCGTCCGTGAGGCGAAGGGAAAACCCCTCGGGAGTTTCCCCGAAAAACAGTTTCACCCCTATCTTTCTCTCCGCCGACTTCTTCTCAAGCGCCTTTTCAAACTCCTGATCCCGGTTGCGGTAAAGCTCCGTCCCTGCGGCCAGTTCTTTTACGCTCTCCGCCGGGTAAAGGCGGCTCCCTTCCGCGCGGTTGACCCGGAACCCTACAAGCTCGCCGCCGGGAGTGAAGAAGCAGAGGCCGTCGCCGTTGTGTATTTCCAAAGTCGCGTCGGTCTCAAGATAGTCCCGCGCTACCGCAGTAACCTTTCCGGCGGATTCCCCGACCGACTTGGGTGTGAAAAACGAGGTTATCTCGCGGCTTCGCCCGTGAAGAAAGTACTCCGTCATCCCACGGTTAAAAGATTTCGCGGGGTTCGGCTCGAAAAAGAAGCGGGACTTGCCCGAGGAGGAAGGCGAATAGCCGGATTTTTCGAGCAGAATCTCGTCCAGCAGCCGCCGGTAGTGGGCGGTGACGTTCTTCACGTAGGAAATTTCCTTAAGCCTGCCCTCGATCTTGAAGGAACTGACCCCGGCGTCGATTAGTTCGCGAAGGTTGCCGCTCCGGTTAAGGTCCCTGAGGCTGAGGAGATGGCGGTCTTTGCAGATTATTTTTCCGCCGGGGCCGAGGAGGGTGAAGGGGAGGCGGCAGAGCTGGGCGCACTCTCCGCGGTTGGCGCTCCGCCCGGTCTGCGCGAAGCTGAGGTAACACTGGCCGCTGAAACTCACGCAAAGCGCCCCGTGGACGAAACACTCAAGTTTTACCGAGGTTTCAGAGGCTATTTCGCGGATCTGCCCGAGGGACAGCTCCCTCGCCAGCACCACCTGCGAAAACCCCGCGTCCTCCAGAAACCGCACCTTTTGGGGTGTGCGGTTGTCCATCTGGGTGCTCGCGTGGAGGGCGATGGGAGGAAGGTCGAGTTCGAGAAGTCCGGCGTCCTGTATTATCAGCGCGTCGGCCCCGGCCTCGTAAACCTCCCGTATCACCCGCTCCGCCACGGGGAGTTCCTCGTCGCGAAGGATGGTGTTCAGCGCCACGTAGACCTTCGCGAAATACCGGTGCGCGTAGGAGCAGAGGGCTTCGATGTCCGCAACGGGGTTCGCGGCCGCTCCCCTTGCTCCGAACGAGGGTCCGCCGATGTAGATGGCGTCCGCCCCGTGGTTCACCGCCTCCAGCCCGGTTTCCAGATTTCCGGCGGGCGAAAGCAGTTCGAGTGTTTTTCTCCCGTTCCCGCCGTTGTTTTTGTTGCCGCCGTCCAAGGTCAACTTTCCGTCCCGCCCAGCTCTTTCAGGGCGGCCTCGTTGCCGGGCGACAGCCTCAGCACCTCTTTTTGCTGGCGCGCCGCTTCTTCTTTCCGGCCGGTCTTTTTGAGGATCAGCCCGTAGTAAAAATGCGCCCCCGCGTTACCCGGTTCGAGCTCGATTATTTTTTTGAAGTGGGAACCGGCTTTTTCAAGCTGCCCGGATTCGTAGAGAGACAGGGCGAGGTTGAATTTCGCCTCGGAATTTAAAGGGTCAAGCGCCAGTGCCCGTCCGAAATGGAAAGCAGCCTCTTCAAAGCGCTTTTTCCTGGCGAGCACTGTTCCGAGGCCGTTCAGAATTCCGGCGTCGCGGGGATGAAGCCGGTCGGCTCTTGTCAGGTATTCATGCGCCTCCTCCAGCCTGCCCGTCGCGCCGAAGACCAGCCCCATGTTGAAGACAAGCCGCCAGTTCTCCGGCTCGACCCTGAGGCCCTTATCGAGGTGCTCCTGCGCGAGGCCGTAAAGCCCGAGTTCCATGGCGCTTGCGGCGATATTGAAGCGCGCGTCTACGCTTCCGGGGGAGAGGGAGAGGTATTTTTCAAAAGCTTCGAGCGCTTCCTGATAGCGCCTTGTCCCCGAGTAAAGTATTCCCAGGTTCCGGTAAGTCAGGGGGTCCGAAGGATTTTTTTCCAGAGATTTTGCGAAGAGCGCCAGCGCTTCTTCATGGTTCCCGTTGTCAGACAGGGCGCTGGCGAGCACCCTTTCGGACCAGGCGCTGTCATTGACGCTGACTAAATGCCTGCCGAGAGTGACGGAGTCTTTCCAGAAGCGCATGTATCCGGCGGTCGCCGTCGAGAGGGCCAGCGCCAGAAAAAGACAGGCGAGAGACGCCGCGCGCCGGACGGTTTCTCTTTCGCCGATTGCCGCGTCGATTCCCCAGACCGCCATTATTGCAATCCCGGCGAGGGGAAGGTAGGTGAAGCGGTCGGCGAAATTGTTCACCCCCACCGACACTATGCCGCTCACCGGAAGAAGGGCCGCAAGGTACCACAGCCAACCGGCGGGGATGGCGGCCGAGACCTTGCGGGCTCGCCAGAAGAAGAGCGTCGCCGCCAGAAGAAGCCCCGCCGCCAGCGCGGCTGGTAACGCAAAGGGAACGGCGGATTCGCTGGATTCAAGCGCCAGGCCGGAGGGCCAGAGGGTTTTTCCGAGATAGCGGAGGTAGGAAGCGGCGAAACCCGCGAGCCTTGACGAAAGAGGCGTAAGCGCCAGAGGTTTGAGGGAGGACTTCTGGGTGTAGAGCGTCACCGCTGAAAAAATCGCCGAAAGCGCGAAGAAGGGAATTTTCTCGACCGTGATCCTCTTCACCTCTCCAAAAGCCGGTTTTTCGCAGAACCTCTTGAGGGGCCAGAGGTCCACGCTCAACAAGACAAGGGGAACGACGACCAGAACCGGCTTCGAGGCCAGTCCCGCCAGCATCGCCGCCAGCGACGCTAAATACCAGGAGGCCCGCCTTGATTTTGCATATTCGGAATAGAAAAGCAGGCAGCAAAAAAAGAAGACCCCCGACAAAACGTCCTTCCTTGAGGTGATCCACACCACGGATTCGACTCGCAGGGGATGGAGAGCCCAAAGCGACGCCGCGAAAAAGCTCTTCCATGCCGACCCGGTCGCCCTGTGAAGGAAGACGAAGAGAAGAAGGGAATTAACCGTGTGGAGCAGGACGTTCGTGAAGTGGAAACCGCTGGCGTCTGTCCCGAAGGCTTGGGAATCCAGCATCAGGGAGAACCACGTTAGGGGAATCCAGTAGTTTTCGATGATTTTAGTCGAGGCGGCTTTCACCCCGGTCCAGGCAAGTCCGCTTATCACCGTCTCGTTTTGAGTCACGTACTCGGGGTCGTCGATGTTGATGAAGTCGAACTTCAGGGAGGGAAAATAAAGCACCGCGACCGCCAGCGCCAGGGCCAGCGCGAGGTAAAGCGCAGAGTGTCCGCCATGCGGCCCGGGATTTTTTCTATCGGGGAACACCAGGATTAGCCGTTTCTTTTTTCTTGTCGAAGATGCTGCGTATCATCGAGCTCAGTTCGCGAAGGGTGAAGGGCTTGGAGAGGAAGCCGTCGATCTCCAGGCCGGGCAGCTTGCTGCCGGGATGCGACTCGTTGTAGCCGGTGCAGAGAATTACGGGAAGAGAGGGCCGAAGTCCCTTTATCTCGTGGGTCAGCGCCAGCCCCGTCATGCCGGGCATGGTGTAATCCGTGATTACGGCGTCGTAGAAGGAGATGTCGGCCTTCAGCTTTTCCAGCGCATCGAGGCCGTTTTTGGCTACGTCGATGTGGTAGCCCAGCCCTTCGAGGGTCAGCTTGACAAGGTCCCTTATGTCGGCCTCGTCGTCCACGAAGAGTATGCGCTCGCTGCCGAGAAGGGGTTTCTGGGGAGTTTTTTCCACTGCTTTTACGGCTTCTTTCGTCTTCGGGATGAAGATCTTGAAGGTCGAGCCCTTCCCCTCTTCGCTGTAGACCGAAATGGCCCCGCCAAGCTCTTTTACGATGCCGTGGACGACCGAGAGGCCGAGCCCCGTACCCTTGCTCTTCTCCTTTGTGGTGAAGAAAGGCTCGAAGATGTGGGCCATAATCTCCTTCGACATCCCCGTACCGGTGTCGGAGACGGCTACGAGCAGGTACTCGCCCTCCTTCAAATCGGGGTGGGAGGCGATCATGGCCGAATCCACCGTAAAATCGCTGAGAGACAGGGTCATAATCCCGTTTCTACCCTCCATTGCGTGGGCGGCGTTGGTGCAGAGGTTGATTATCATCTGGTGGAGGTTCGTCTCGTCGGCCAGCACCACGTCGGATTTAGTTTCGACGCCCAGGCGTATTTCGAGGGTGGTTGGCAGGGAGGCGCGGAGAAATTTATAGATATCCTCAAGCACCGGAATGACGTGCACGGGCTCGCGTCTTCCCTCTCCGGGCCTCGCGAAGGCCAGAATCTGCCGTATCAGCGAACGCGCGCGCTCGGCGGTCGAAAGAACGCGCTCGAGGTATTCCACCGTCACCGGATCCTGCTTCACGCGGCCCAGCGCCATCTCGGTAAACCCGATCATCGGCTGGAGTATGTTGTTGAAATCATGTGCTATTCCGCCCGCCAGAGTGCCGATGGCGTCCAGCTTCTGGCGGCGCTGGAGGTGCTCTTCAAGGCGGCGTTCGGCGGTCACGTCGCGGCAGATGGCGACAAAATTCGATACGCCCTTGCCCTCGACCTGAATGGGGGAGATCGTGACCTCTACTATCCTCTGCGTCCCGTCCTTGTTCTCGATGATGCTGCTTCCCTTCCAGACCCGCTGCCAGACCAGCGCGGAACGGAGCTCCTCGCCCTTGTCCGGCTCGGCTTCAAAATTCAGGAAGGACTGGATGTTGTCGAGGCTGGACCAGCCGTAGCCGGACATCTCCTCGAAGGCGGCGTTGCCGTAAATGATCTTTCCGGTGGCGTCGGAGATGAGGACCGCCTCGGCGGAGTGCTGAACGGCGGCGGCCAGCAGCCGGAGCATCTCCTCCGCGCGCTTCTGGCCGGTTACGTCGCGGATGAAGACGATGCTGCCGGCCCAGCGCCGCTCGTTGTCGAAGAAAGGGGAGGCGCTTATCTGGACTTCGAGAAGGTCGCCGCTTTTGGTCAGGCGGAAGGTCTCGAAGCCAAGCACCGTCTCGCCTTTTTCAAGTTTTTTTATCGCCTCGTCGGTTTTTTCCTTTTCCGATTCGGGAATGAAGAAGTCGAGAGGCTGTCCGAGGACTTCCTCCCTCGACCAGCCGAAGAGGTTTTCAAAGGCGTCGTTCACGAAGGTCACGATGCGGTTTGCGTCGTAGCTGAAAATAGGCTCCGGGGAGCTTTCGAGGAGCAGGCTCTGCCTCTGCTCGCTGGCGCGAAGGGTCTCTTCGACGCGCTTTCTTTCGGTTATCTCCCTGTCGCGCTCGGCGACCTTCAGTTCAAGCTCCGCGCCGGTGCGCTTGAGGAGCATTTCGCGGTCGCGGTAGTAATCCACCTTCGCGCGAAGCTCCTGCGGAGTCAGTTTCAGGTCCGCGAGGATGTCGCCGTAGGCGCGGGAGAGAATCTCCCTCTCGGAAGGGGTGAGGAGGTTGGCCATTTCAAAGGCCCGGTGGGCGCTGGCCGCCCCTATCGCGCCGGAGAGATTCGTCTCGACCATGTCGTAAAACTGGACAAGATCAGGCACGGCAAGCGACTCCCTGGCCGCTATGCCGCTTTTCTTGATGCAGGAGTCGATGATGGCGCGGCAGTTTTCCGGCGGGAGGTACTGAAGCAGCAGCTTTCTTACGCGCTCGATCTTGTCGGGAAGGTCGATGACGAAAGTTTTGGAGACGGAAAGGGGCCTTGCGGTCTCCATTACGAGAGCCCCGACGAACTCCTCGGCGATCCGGCGCTCCTCGCTACGCTGCTCGGTCACCAGGGGAATCCCCACGTAAAGGCCGCCGTTGACGAAAAGGGTCCAGAAGACGCTGTGGGAGAGGGAATCGAGTGCGGTCATCCCGAAAAGACCTTCCGGCTTCAGCCACCCTATTCCCAGGGGTCCGTAGATGAGTATGTCGGTGGAGAACCAGCCGCTGCGGACGAAGGCGGGCAGCAAAAGGGTGTAGGCCCACATTATGAAGCCGCCCCAAAGGCCGAGAAGAGCGCCGAGCCGGTTGCCCGACCGCCAGTAAAGCCCTCCGATGACCGCCGGAGCGAACTGGAGCACCGCGGCGAAGGAGAGGATGCCGATGTTGACCAGCATGTAGGTCTCGCCGACGGTCCGCTCGAAGAGGTATCCCAGCCCCAGAGTGGCGACGATGGCGACCCAGCGGCACTTGAGAAGGTTTCTGCGCAGGAAGTTAAGCGGCTTGATGGCGTTGGAGAGGGGAACCAGCCAGTGGTTTGTTATCATCGTCGCGATGGTCATCGTTTCCACGATGACCATGCCGGTAGCCGCCGAAAACCCTCCCAGAAAGACGAAAATGGCGAGCCACGAGCTGCCGAGCTCAAGCGGGATGCGGAGCACGTAAGTATCCGCCTGCTCCGGGCCCATGCCGAGGGAAAGCCCCGCGATCGCAATCGGAAGAACGAAGATGTTTATCAGAAAAAGGTAGAGGGGGAAGAGCCACATCGAGGTGAGGAGGTGTTTCTCGCTGGAGTTTTCCACAACCGCCACGTGAAACTGGCGGGGAAGAAGGAGGATGGCGGACATCGCCAGAAAAGTGTAGGTGGTCCAGATAAGGTAGTTGGACCCCTTCGTGGCCTCTTCCTGCAGGTTTTGAAGCGGCGTCTGGCTTATTCTGTCGAAGAGGTCACCGAAGCCGTCAAAGAGACCGTAAGTGACGAAGAGACCCACCGCCAGAAAAGCCACGAGTTTGATTACGCACTCTACGGCCAGCGCGGCGACCATTCCGCTGTGGCGCTCGGTGGGGTCGAGTCTTCTCGCTCCGAAGATTATGGTGAACATTGACAAGAGGACGACGACTGCGATTGCGACGTAATTGTCCCTCATCATGTCGCCCGGCCCGGCGAGAATCCTAAAGGCGGTGAAAAGGGACTTAAGCTGGAGGGCGATGTAGGGAGTGATGCCCGCGACGACGATAAGGGTCGCGATTGCCGCCACGTTCTGGGAGCGGTCGTACCGGGCGGAGATGAAATCGGCGATGCTGGTGATGTGATGGCGGTTTTTGATCCTCACCATCTTGCGCAGGATGTTCCACCACAAAAAGACGCAGGCCATCGGCCCGAAGTAGATGGCCAGAAAAAGATAGCCGCTGTTGGCCGCCGCCCCGACGCTGCCGTAGTAGGTCCACGAGGTGCAGTAGACGGCGAAGGTCAGGGAGTAGACCCAGGGATTGTTGACTACGTTGCGGCCCTGCGCCGCGCGCGCCTCGGCCCAGAGCGCCACGCCGAACAGGATCCCGATATACGCCAGGGCGAAGAACCCCAGAATCCAGGGGGAGATCATGGGGTTTCGCCGCCCTTGTCATTGTGGAGGCCGTTTCGCGCTATCTGGAAGCGCACTACCAGAAGAGTCAGGACAATGGCCAGAAACCAGTAGCAGAAGAGTATGAGGTAGGCGTACCGGGGAGGGGCCTCGAAGACCAGCGAGAGCAGCGGCCAGTTGATGAAGAGCATGAAAAGGGTGCAGCTGAACACGGCCCGTACGGAGAGCCCCTGAGCGGTTTGCGACGCCGACTCCTGCACAGCTTCTTTTTTCAGACCGGTTTCAGCTATTTCCACCATGATCCGCTTTCAAAGGTGAGCGTCTTTTAAAAATTATACACCATTTAACCCGAATTTAAACCGGCCATTGGAACGCCGCCATCCCGTGTCCGGCAAAATCCCGCCGCCTTGGTAAACTTATCGGCATGGGCACGGTGAGTTTTACAATGGATTCAATGCCGGGCAACGTCGCCCCGGAGAAAATATGACTCTGAGATTTGGAGAACCGCAGGGCGGCGGGCGGTCCGCGCCGGTCGCAAGCAAGGTGGGGGGAGCCTTCGCCACCCTGGTGGGCGGCGTCTTCGGCGACCCGCTCCTCCACGTGCGGCTGCGCTACCAAAAGCAGAGCCTTCTTTTCGATCTCGGCGACACCGCGAGGCTGGCGGCGAGGGCGGCGCATCAGGTGAGCGCGGTCTTTCTTAGCCACGCGCACATCGACCACATCGGCGGGTTTTTGTGGTTTCTGCGCTCGCGGATAGGCCACCTTGAGACTTGCAAAGTCTTCGGCCCGGCGGAAACGATAAAGCGGATAGAAGGGTTTATCGGCGGCGTCACCTGGGACCGGATAGAGGAGAACGGCCCGGTCTTCGAGGTCTGCGAGCTGGACAACTTAAGGTTGAGGCGGGCGCGTCTCAAGCCCGGCAAGGCGAGGGTGGAGCTGGAGGATATGCCTGTCACCGGCGGCGCAATCCTCGCGGAGGAAAATTTCACCGTCCGCGCCGTAGTCTGCGACCACCACACCCCCTCGGTCGCCTACGCCTTCCAGTCAAGCCGCGAGATAAACGTCAGAAAAGAAAAGCTCGCCGGACTCGGGCTGGCTCCCGGCCCGTGGCTGGGAAAGCTGAAAAAATGCATCGTCGCCGGAACTCTGGATGCGGGGATAACGCTGCCCGACGGGGTAGTCAGAACCGCTGGAGAGCTTGCCGAAGAGCTTGTTCTGGTGCGGCCGGGAAACAAGCTGGCCTACGCCACCGACGTCGCCGACACCCCGGAGAACCGCGAAAAACTGATCGCGCTGGCCGAGGGGGCTCACACCTTCTTCTGCGAAGCCGGTTTTCTGGCGAAAGACAGCGGGAAAGCCCGCGCCACCCAGCATCTCACCACCCTCGGGGCCGTCGAAATCGCCCGCGCCGCCGGGGTAAAGCGGCTCGCCCCCTTCCACTTCTCCAAGCGCTACGAACACGACCCGATGCCGCTCTACGAAGAGATGCTGGGGGCCGCCGGGCCGCTGAAAATCCTCGGGGTTCCGGTAAAGAATCGCTGAAAAACGCCTTCGCCGAAAGAGCTTACCGGCGCGGTTTTCCGTTCTCGGCGAGGAATCCCGTAGCGAGAGGGCGAGGTAGCAGCGCTACGGCGAGCCCTTAAGCGAGGATATGACGACGCCGGGGGCGGAAAGGATGCGCCGGATGATCAGGGACGGCACTTGCGGCTCCAGATGAGTTCACTGTTGCGCCAAACGCACCTCACCCGGTGAAGCGGCGCGCTCCGGCGGCGACCCTCCTCGTCGAAGAAGGTAAAAGACGAACTCTCCGGCTCGAACTCGAAAGAGGTAAACGGCGCCCTCACGACCCTTCCCTCCACGCGGTCCCAATAGCCCAGCTCGAACTTCGCCCGCCCGAAATCCTCGTCCCACCGGATTTTGCTCAGAAGCTCGTGAATGGTTAGCAAAATCGATTTCCTCTCCAGCAGTGCGGTAAATTTTTTATCTTGTGCCAATATTAGTTTAAAGAGGGCCATTTTGGTGGTATGGTAGATTTTTGATTAAAGTATAATACCGCGAGAGGCAATATGAACCTCAAGACAACTGCAAAGTTTTGAGTGGTTTTAAACCTTTTTGGGAGGGTTTTGTATTATGGCTAGAAAGAAAATCTTGCGAATTGGCGCTTTAAACATCAAAACACAGCCGCACTCTGAGCAGAGGTATTTGGATTTGTTCATGATGATGTTTAATAAAACCAAAAAAGGCATAAAGATTAGGGGATCTGATTGGGGGATGATAGGCACCCTGCAAACAATGAACCGCAACGGAAATGATTTCTATATAGGAAGAGTTTATAAATTTTTAAATATTGATCCTGATAAAGCTTGGCTCAACACAGATACAAGGAAACCGGAAAAAGATGAAAACGGAGCAATAGTAAAACCCGTTGCAGATAATCTCAAGCCAAATTTAAGAGAATCTTACTATGCTTTTTTCCCTAAGCAGCATAGAATGATTTACGAAATCAATGAAATGTCTCCTGGGATGATGCTTAAACTTATGACTGCCC
This sequence comes from bacterium, assembly GCA_004322275.1. Lineage (NCBI taxonomy): Bacteria > bacterium. Next base: position 4,472 of record SCTA01000031.1, on the reverse strand, counting down.
TTTTCAATCGGAAAAGTATAGTTGGGAGATTTGGCAATGTTGATATAGAGATGGAGACATCAATTGAGGCAATTGACATTATTCTGCAGATTCCAACTTTAAGAAAGATTGAAATAGGTATTACAAAACCCAATCCGGGTGATGTTCTTGATGAGGATGATGAAGCGGAGGTTTTTCGACGTTTTGACAGAATAAAAGCTCGAAAACTACAAGAGAATTGGAGCGGCCAAAAGGGGGAAAGTCTGTTGCCGGACGAAGAGATGAAAAAGTTAATGCGTGTGGCAAGTTCAAATGGATTGATAATGGCAACTGGATACGGGAGGAATGATGAAAAGGTTGTGGAGTCTACTCAAGACCATCCCAGAACAATGACTGATGAGTACGATCCAAATATTCAAACCACCTTTTCTTTTTTTCAGGATATGGCCTCTCGTTTTTTGAGGCAACTAACCAGAATCTGAGCTCTTAATGTTAGAGTGCTTAAAATCATGGGTTAAGCCATACAAAGCCGCTAGAGAGATTGCAAGGCGGCACTGGGAAGTTTATGGCGGATTTTTAGCACTAGTTAGGTCGCCGTATCTGCATTTTGCAGTTATTTTATCCTCCTGTATTTGGCCCTTTTGGAACACAAAAGAACAAGGGACTTGGCATAGCCTAACCTTAAGTGTTATTCCTAATATGTTAGGTTTTACTTTAGCCGGATACGCAATAATGCTCGCATTTGGGAACGAATCTTTTCAAAAAGCTATATCCGGCGATAGTGCTAAGGGCCCTTCGCCATTTATTCAAGTAAATGCTGCCTTTGCTCATTTCATAATGATGCAAATTATGGCTGTTATCTATGCTGTAATTGGCAAAGGTCTAAATATTTATTCCGGGCCTTTGGCTTGGTCCGGTTTTACAATTTTTGTATATTCGGTATTCACTGGTTTAGCCGCTGTATTAGAGCTGTTTAGGCTTTCTTATTGGTTCAATAAATTCAATGAATAAGCATAAGGATTGGAATATGGAAGCCGCTATTCCAAATGTTGCCTGACATCGTAAACGTTTAGCATTGTAAAGGACGTCCGCTAATTCTTCTGAAATGTGCGAGCGAAACGGTTATTGAGCGTATCCCCCAGCCCTTACATGACTATCGTACACCTCCAGATCCCTTTCCGAGAAGAGTACGAAACGCACCTCGTCGAAGGCTTCGGGGTGGGCTTTGACGTAGGAGGTGACGGTTTCGATGGCGGTTTTGGCGGCTTTTTCGACGGGGTAGCCGTAAGCGCCGGTGGAGATGGAGGGGAAGGCGACGGTGCGGAGCCCTTCCTCGTGGACGCGCCGGAGGCTTTCGGTGTAGGCGCTGGCCAGCGTTTCCGCTTCGCCGCCGTTGCCCCCGCGCCAGACGGGGCCGACGGTGTGAATTACCCTCTTCGCGGGCAGGTTTCCCGCCGTGGTCGCCACCGCCCTGCCGGGGGAAAGGCTTCCGATGCGCGCGATTACCTTCCGGCACTCTTCGAGGATTTTCGGCCCTCCGGCGCGGTGTATCGCTCCGTCAACCCCGCCGCCGCCCATGAGGGTGGAGTTGGCGGCGTTGACGATGGCGTCAACGGCCTGGCGGGTTATGTCGCCCCGCACGAAGACGAGCCTGGTCTTGCCGACGGCGGTTTCCCTCATCTGAAAAAACACTGGGGGTCGTCGCCGAGATAGTCGTCCGACCCCAAGGAAAGGGCGTGGGCGTAGGCGACGGCGCGGCAACCGCGGCAATCCGCCCAGCGGTCGCACTCCCCGCAGCGGCCGGTGTAGCGTGTCTTGTCGCGGAGCGCTTCGAGAACGGGAGAGGAGGCCCAGAGTTCCCGTAGCGAATCGGTCAGCACGTTCCCGATGGTCAGGCCGAGCCTCCGGCAGGGGCTTACGCCGCCGTCGGCCATTATCGTCAGCCCGGAGACGCCCGCGGCGCAACCACCCGCGGCTGTGCAGCCCCCCGCCGCCGCGCCGTTTGCGCGAAGCTGCGAGGCTATCGGGTCGCCGCTTCCGATCTCCAGTCCTGGAATCCTCAGACTGAACAAATCCTCGTAGATATCCCTGACCCTCTGCGGTTCGAGCACCTCGGCCGCCAGCGCCGAGCCGCGCCCGCAGGGCACCAGCCGCGAAAAACTTATCCGCCTTGCCCCGAGATTGCCCGCGATGGAGACAAGCTCGTCTGTATAGTCGGCGTTAACGGAGGAGAGAGTCACGTTAAGATTCACCGGCACCGAGGCCTCGATGAGCGACCGCACGCCCCGAAGCGCGGCCTCGAAGCTGCCGTAACCGCGTATCCGGTCATGAATGAGCCCCGGCCCCTCCAGGCTGATCTGAACGCCCTCCACGCCCAGCTCCGCCAGCCGCCACGCCTCCCTATCCTTTATGAGGATGCCGTTGGAGAGGAGAAAAATGCCGAAACCCGCGCTTCCCGCCGTCTCCAGAACCTCGAAGAGGTCGGCGCGCAAAAAAGGCTCGCCGCCGGTGATGGTATAGCTTTTGGAAAAGCCGATTCCGTAAGCGTCTTCCCAGGCCGCCAGCATCTCGCGAATCTCCGCCGCCGTTTCCGTAATCTCGCCCAGCGAAAGCTCGCGAAAGGTGTCCGCCGACTGGTAGCAGTGCAGGCAACGCAGGTTGCAGCGCTCCGTCAGGTGCCACTGGATTAAAAACTCCTGATCGGTGGAACCGGAAACGTCCATAGCCGCCAACCCCGCCGGGAGGCGGGTCTTCATGAAAAGGTAATTAAAATCAAGAAGAGGCGGGCCGTCGTGCCCGCCTCCTCAATACGCTTGTCTTGTTGCCGGACCGGCAACTCAGCCTTTTCAGCCCTTTCAGTTGCGGCATAGCCTCACAGGCGCAGCCGAGACCGCTTTCTTGACGGCCGACCAGAACTCGGCCTCCTTTTTCAGCGTCTTCTTGTCGAGAACTTTCCTCATGGCGATCACCATCCTTTCCCGAGGTCAGTTTTAACGGGGTTCTCACTCAAATCTCCCCTACGCTTCAAAGCATAGTTCCGGGCAAAACTATGTCAAGACTCCCAAGGCAAAAACATCGGAAAATTTTATGGGAAGGCCGGTATCAGGGGTAGGTTTCAGATGACGGGGAGGAGGTCCAAGACATACACAAACGTAATAATCGCTGTGTGTAGGACTATGCTTTTTTTTGAAATCGAGGAGGGTATAATGCGGGTATTCGATGCGCTAGAGGGTGGGAGTAGTGGGAGATGAAAAATAGGAGGGAAATAGTATGGCCCTAAGGCAGCGTTTATCATTTTATTGGTTGTTCATGGTTTTTGCAGTACTTCTAACGCTTCTTGCCCTCTGGTCTTTATTTTTTTCTAAAGATAAAGAATTAGCCGGAATCGCTTCTTCGCTTGGCACTATTGCCGCCGTGAGTTTGGCTATTGGTGTGTTTGTGTACGAGCGGGGGTATTCAAAATCAAAGTTTTACCTTGAAGAGTGCGTTTCCGCGGTCGAAAAAGTGGATAAGATGCTATCTGATTCTCCGTACGATAGGGCGATATGGAATGGCGCGGCTAGGATTTTAAAACGAGTAAATGATTTATCGTCAAATATTACTAATAATGATCATCGTAAGATTTACGAAATTGAGTTAGATAATTGGCGGCACACGCTAAGCCGTTTTCTTGACTTGCCATCAGTGGCTTATTATGGTTATGACCCTTTGCAGGGAGAAATATCCCTGGATGAAGCTGCTAGATTAGCGACGAGACAAAGAGTGCAAGGCGTTCCCGAATTGCGAACTATTAGCGAGTCTGCCATAAGGCGTTTATATGAATTTACTGAATTTCCAGAAACCTATGAAGACCCGCTAGATGGCGTCGAGAGGTTTTCGGAGCGGGAAATTAGATTTTCAAATGCTGGACTTAGACGACATTTTGAACACAGACGTAAAATTGACAGTGTAAACGGAGCTTTGTATTCAGAAGGAAATTTGTTAGATGCCCCTGATGATTAAGACTCGCCATCTAGTTCCTTAATAAGTCGCGTAGGTCGGCTTGAGGAACGAAAGCCGACAATTCCTTAACTGTTTCGCCTTTTCATTTCGTCCCCAACCGTTGCGCACACTCGTTACTCCATTCCCACGCAACCGATAACGCACCCCGGACCGCCGTTTCCCCACTCCGACGAATACATTCCGTTTTCCACGAACCTCTTGAAGCTCGAATGCGGCCACTCCATCGGCGACCTTGCATACCCGTGTTTCACGGGGTTGTAATGGATATACTCCACGTGCCGGATCAAATCGCCCTCGTCCTTTATCACGTGCTCCCAAAACCTCCCCTGCCACACCTTGCGCTCTTCCCTGGCCCTTCTCGTGAACCTCGTTTTTATCAATTGCCACCGGATGGAAAAATCGTCATCCCCTTCCGGGAGCCGCCATATGCAATGCAAATGGTCCGGTAAAATTACCCACGCCAGGATCGCGAAAGGGTGGTTCTCCTTCAC
>SCTA01000030.1 GCA_004322275.1 bacterium | reverse complement strand
CTGTCCTTGCTGTAGTCCCGGCTACAAAGTGCTCGATCAACCGCTCTTGCTTGCCCCAGCTTAGCCTGCTCTTTCTCATGAACCAATCCTAGATATTTTTAGTTATCTAGGACAGCCCCTACTTTTAAGAATGCAGCTTCAGTCTACGCCGAACGATAAGAGGTTCAACATAATGCTGGCGAATATCCTCATACAGACAGGCGACCTCCCCGGCGCGGCCAGACAGGGGCTGGAGAACATCCGACGCTGGCCGGAGGATGCGGCAACGTGGGAGGCCGTTAATTATCTCGGCGGCGAGGCAAAGGCGAGGGAAATTGCGGGAAGATGAGGGGATAGAATGGCAAAAGGGGCCGGGCGACCCGGCCCCGCTTGCAGCAATCGCCGCATAAAAAAACCCCCCGGCTCTGGACGACAAACGAGCACAGGGGGGCGGCAGGAACATATTTTTTGATTTGAAGTGAGTTTGCCACTGCTTTGGGCTTTGTCAACCGTGTAAAAAAATTATTTGTGAATTTTTTTGCTATAAAAGGTTATTCCCCTTTTCCCCGCCGTTTTCAGGCCTCTTTATTCGTGGTATTTTCTTGGCACAAACGCTGGCGTATAATTTTCGCTCACTTTCACAAGTCAACGGATAAAAATGAAAAAGCACCTCCTCATCTTTGCCGCCCTGGCGGTTTGTTCCCCCGCCGGAGCAGCCTTTGCCGAGATACCCCCCACGCCGCCGCAGAGTCCGTCGCAGGCCGAAAGCCCTTTTGCGCCCTCTTCGCAAAACGAGCTGAGGGAGCTTTCAGCCCAGCTTGAAGCGGTGAAGAAAAAATACGAGGATTTGAAGCTCCGATCGGAAAACGTGACCGCGACGATAGAGGAGAGGGACCGGCTCTCGCAGGAGAACGCGGAGATTACGGAGGAAGCCGAGGAGCTGAGAAGCAGGCTCAAAGTCTCGGACAACTCCTCGCTCTTCAAGTGGTTTCTAGCCGGAGCGCTGGTCTTTCTTGCGGGATGGCTTCTGGGAGCGGCGGGGGGAAGGAACAAAAGAGGAAATCCGTACTATTGAGGAGTCATTTTGTCAGACAACGCACCCAAAACCTCCGGTGAGGTGGAAAAAGCCCTCGCCGAGCTTCGCGCTCAGGCGAAGGAGCCCGGCTACCGGGAGAAATCGCTTAAAATTCACGGCCACATCTGCGCCAGGTGCGCCCGTGAATTTTCAGGCAAGAATCTGAAGCTCCTGACCGTCCACCACAGGGATTCAAATCCCCGGAACAATCCCGAGGACGGATCGAACTGGGAGAACCTCTGCGTCTACTGCCACGACGAGGAGCACAGCCGGGAACTTCTCGGGGATTACGAGGAAGGGCGATCAAAACCTGCCAAGGGGGAGGTGAAGGGGCTTGGGGAAGGAACGAAAATGGGGTCTCTGGGAGATCTCTTCAAGAACGCCCGTTTGAAGAAGTAGCTCCCGGGCGGCCCGGTCTATTTCTTGAAGGCTTTATCAAGGGATATTACGAGCCGAAAACCATTGTCGGAGTAGCGGCTGCCGGGGGCGTCGCCGTCTCTCGCCGAAGTTATCGCCCCCATGTCCGGAGTCATCCACGACCCGCCCCTGATTACCCTGTATTTTTTCTCCGGCTCGTAGTTGGGGTCCGAGGGGACCAGCGGCTGATAGAGGTCTTCGCACCACTCGGCGAGATTCCCGCTCATGTCGTAGAGGCCGAGGCCGTTGGCCTTCTTGGTTCCGACGGGCCTTGAGGAATCGCCCGAATTGGACCTCGTCCAGGCGTAATCGCAGACCTCTTCCTCGCTGTTCGTTCCCGACCAGCGCCAGGACCTGCCTCTCCCCCGCGCGGCGTACTCCCACTGGAACTCGGTCGGGAGGCTGGCCGCCAGGCCCGTCTTTTCACGGAATATTTTCACAAAATCCCTGGCCTCGTACCAGGAGACGTTCTCGACGGGCAGATCGGGGTTTCCCGTGAACCTGGAGGGGTTGTTTTTCATCAGGTCGGTCCACTGCTTCTGGGTGACCTCGAATTTTCCGATCAGAAAGCTTTCAACGAATTCCTTTCGTTTTCTCCCCCCGCTGTCGACGATGAAGTAACCTCCGGGAACGAAGACGAATTCCATTCCCGTTTCCTTGTCACGGATGTTTTCCTTGTGGGTGGAGAGGTTTTGGGGCATGGCGTAGGCATCGACGAAGGAGACTGCGGTTTTGACGCAAAGCTCCTCGTCGGGGGGTATGAAGACATTTCTGCCGAAGACGGTTTTGCCCACCACGGAATCGGTGACGACTATGGTGGCGAAAACGTTGGGGCCGCTGATCCAGTACTCGCCGCTCACGGCAATGTCGGGAGGCGGGGAATCCGCCTTGAAAACGACGTTGCAGCCAAGTTCCGTCAAGCGCTTTGCGATTTCAGATTCGATGTCGCAGGCCAGAACGACGTCGGAGGTGACCGAAAACTCTCCCACCAGCGCCGTCTCGCTGTGCGCGGGAGCGGCGAAAAAAAGAGCCGCCGCCGCCGCCGTTGAGACAAGGCAGGCCTGCTTTGCGTGAAAATGCAATGACTTCATAGCCCCTTTAACCAACCCATTTTCCCCGGTAAGGCGCATGCAGCGCGCCGCAAAACCAACAGTAGCTTAAACCGCGATTTCTTGAAACTGTCAAGGGGGCCTGCCGGCGGAAAACGAAGAGCCCGGAAAGCTGAAGACACTTGACTTGAAGCTGCAAATGATTATCTTCCCCCCGATATTAACGAGCGCCGCATGGCTTTCACAAGGAGGTTTTTTCAGATGTCCATCAGGAAGACCACCAGAAAATTCAAGGCGGAAGTCAACGAGCTTCTTGACCTTATCATCAATTCCCTTTACTCGAACAAGGAGATATTCCTCCGCGAGCTTGTCTCCAACTCCTCCGACGCCCTCGACAAGCTGAAATTCAAGGCCCAGACCGAGCCGGAGCTTCTCGAAGGTGACACAGCGGACTTCGGGATAACGCTCAGGGCCGACCCGGCCGCGAGGACCCTCGAAGTCTCCGACAACGGCATAGGGATGACCTTCGACGAGGTGGTCGAGAACATCGGGACGATAGCGAAAAGCGGCACCGCGCTCTTTACCGAGGCTCTCGCCGCGCTAAAGGAGAAGAAAACCTCCGCGCCCGAGCTAATCGGCCAGTTCGGCGTGGGTTTTTACTCCGCCTTCATGGTCGCCGACAAAATCACCATCGTGACGAGGGCCGCCGGTCACGCAACCGCCGTCAAGTGGGAATCCACCGGCGACGGCTCCTACACGATCGAGGAAGCCCAAAGGCCGCAGAGAGGCACGACCGTAACCGTCCACCTCAAGGAAAAGGGCGAAGGAGATAAGGATTACTGCGACGAGTGGACCCTTCGCGACATAGTCAAACGCCACTCTGATTTCGTCTCCTACCCGATAATGATGGAGGTGACCCGCCGGGCGCCGGTTCCCGGCGGCGACGGCAAAGAAGCTCCCGAGAAATACGAGGAGAAGACGGTCACCGACGTGCTGAATTCCATGAAGGCGCTCTGGGCGAGGCCGAAGGCCGAAATCAGCGACGATGAATACAAGGAGTTCTACAAGCACGTCTCCCACGACTGGACCGACCCGCTTTCCTGGCTCCACGTCAAGCTGGAGGGGACCACCGAATTCGACGCCCTGCTCTACATTCCGCAAAAGAGGCCGCACGACCTCTTCCGGCCCAACGCCCACCACGGCGTCTCCCTCTACTCCAAGCGCATCTTCATAATGAGCGACTGCAAAGAGCTTCTCCCGCCCTACCTGCGTTTTCTGCACGGCGTGGTAGACTCCTCCGACCTCAGTCTCAACGTCTCCAGGGAGATATTGCAGGAGGACCGCGTCGTTCAGGGGATACGAAAGGCGCTCGTCCGGCGCGTCCTCGACCATATCGCCGAGCTGCCCGAGGAAAAATTCCTCGCTTTTTACGCCGAATTCGGCGCGGTGCTCAAGGAGGGGGTCCATTCCGACCACCAGAACCGCGACCGCATAGCGAAGATGCTCCGCTACCGGACCTCTAAGTCCGGAGGCGAGCTTGTCACCCTGGACAAGTACGTCGAAAACATGGCCGAGGGGCAGGAGCATATCTACTACCTCACCGGCGAATCCATCCCCTCCCTCTCCGGGAGCCCCCACCTCGAAGTCCTCCGCAAGAAGGGGATCGAGGTTCTCCTGATGACCGATCCGATCGACGAGTTCGTCACCGAGTCTCTCGGGGAATACTCCGGCAAGGCCTTCAGGAGCGCGGAAAAGGGAGACCTCGACATAGCAGGGGAGGAGGAGCCGGAGAAAGAAAAGGAGTATTCGGGCCTCGTGGATTTCCTCAAAAAAACCCTCGGCGACAAGGTGAAGGGGGTGCGGCCCTCCCACCGTCTGGCCGACTCCGCCTCCTGCCTCTGCGCGGAGGAGCAGGAGATGAGCGCCCTGATGGTCAAGATGCTCAAAGCCACCGGGCAGGGATTTCCCGAAGCGAAGAGGACTCTGGAAGTAAACCTCGGACATCCGCTGCTCGCAGGTCTGAAGAGTGTCTACGAGAGAGAACCCGAGTCTCCGAGGCTCGCCGGGTACGCGCAGCTCCTCTACGAACTGGCGCTGGTTTCCGAGGGGACGAAGATGGAAAACCCCTCCGATTTCGCCAAAAGGGTCGGCGAACTGGCCGCCGAAGCGCTGAAACGGCAGTAAGCCGGTACTCATTTGGCGTTTTGCCGGTAAACTCTTTATAGATGAATCCGGTCAGTACATCCGCCACAGCGTTTTCGCGCGAGCGATATTTAAGGAAAGCCTTTGACTGAAAACAAGGAACTGATCCTCCTGGAGGAAATATCCTTCACCATCGCGGAGACGAAGGAGATTCAAAAAGCCCTCGAAAGAGTGGTCGAACTGATCTCCACGCGGCTTCGGGTGGATGTCGTCTCGATATTCTTCTTCGAGGAGGGCGAGCTTGTCCTTAAGGCGACGCGGGGACTTCTCCCCCTGGCGCTCAAAAAGGTCAGAATGACCCCGTGGGAGGGCCTCACCGGCCTCACCTTCAGGCAAAACGCCCCCGTAAACGTGGAGGACGCCGGTTCCCACCCCGATTTCAAATACTTCGATGGGATAAGCGAAAACGCCCTTTCCAGCTTTCTGGGCATTCCGGTTCTCTACTTCGGAAACCCGATCGGGGTTCTCTCCCTCCAGACGAAGGAAAGAAGGTTCTTCACCCCTGACGAGGTGAGAATGCTTGTCGCCGTCGCCGGGCAGCTTTCCGGGGTAATGGCCTCGGCCATGCTCTCGGCGAAGACCGCCTCGCATGCGAAAAGGCCCTCTCCCCGCGCCGAACAGCCGGGGTTTCTAAAGGGCACTCCCGCCAGCCCCGGCTTCGGCCGCGGCCGCCTCCTGATCATGAAGGAGAAGATGGACCTCGACGCGATGGGCGAATGCCCCTGCGCCTCGGTGGAGGAGGGGCTCGGCCGCTTCGAGGAGGCGATGGAGAAGGCCGAGGGAGACATCGCCGCCCTGCGGGACAAGGTCAGCGGGGCGCTGAGCGAGGCCGACGGAGAGATTTTCCACGCCCACCTCCTGATGCTTCAGGACAAGGGGCTCCGGGACAAGGTAAAAAGCCGCATCTCGGAGGGGGAGGGGCCCGTCCGGGCCGTGGTCGGGGTTGCCCACGAGTACATTGACGCCTTTCTTGCGATGGAGGATACCTTCCTTCGCGACAGGGCGGCCGACATCCGCGACCTGGCCCACCGGATTATCGGCCACCTGATGATGGAGGAGGCGCAAAAGCCCAAATCCTTTCAGGAGCCGACCATCGTCCTCGCCTCCGATACCACCCCTTCGCAGATAGCAGCCCTCATCCAGCCCGGCCTGAAGGGCGTCGCCCTTACCCAGAGCGGCCTCAATTCCCACGCGGTGATACTCTGCCGGGCGGCGGGAGTCCCCGCCATCGTCGGGATAGACGGCGACCTGAATGGACTGGAGGAGGTCAGGAGCGCGATTCTGGACGGGAACACCGGCATGCTCTACCTCGAACCGGGAGAAGCGGTAAGCGAGGAGTACGAGCGTCTGGAAAAAGAGATGCAAAGCGCCGGGGCAAAGCTTCGCGCGCATCTTAAAAAGCCTTCCCGGACGAAGGACGGAGAATATATCACCCTCAAGGGCAACGCGGCCCTCCTCAGCGACGCTCCGAGGATAAAGGAGAGAGGCGCGGAAGGAATCGGCCTCTACCGTACGGAGTTCCCCTTCCTCGTGAGGCAGGATCTGCCCAGCGAGCAGGCCCAGTACGAGGTCTATTCCCGCGCGGTGAAGATAATGCAGGGCCTTCCGGTGACCTTCCGCACCCTCGACATAGGCGGCGACAAGCCCCTTCCCTACCTCCCCCTCGGCCACGAAGAGAATCCCCAGATGGGTTTTCGCTCCCTGCGCATGAGCTTCGGCCTCAAGGAGGTCTTTTGCGAGCAGGTGCGGGCAATGCTCCGGGCCAGCGCCCACGGCCCGGTGAATATCCTTTTTCCCATGGTGACGGACCTCGCCGAACTGCAATGGGCGCTTGAAATCGTGGAGGAGGAAAAGAAGAAAACCGGGCGCGATTCTGCCGGAAACGTGAGCGTGGGCGCGATGATAGAGGTGCCCGCCGCCGCGATAATGTTCGACAAGCTCCTGCCCTTCGCGGATTTCTTTTCCATAGGCACCAACGACCTCACCCAGTACCTTCTCGCCGTAGATCGGGGCAACCGCAAGGTAGCGCACATTTACGACCCGATGCACCCGGCGGTGCTCCGCACCCTCTGGGATCTTTCCAAAAGGGCGAAGAAGGCAAAAAAGCCCCTCAGCGTCTGCGGCGAGCTGGCGGCCACCCCCGTCGGCGCCGCCGCCCTCCTCGCCCTCGGCTACACGGAAATTTCAGTCACCCCTTCGGCGATCCTCAAGATCCGCCGCTTCATCCAGTGCGTCAACGCCTCCGAACTGGTTAAAATCAGGGGGAAACTCCTTCGGGCGGGGTCCGCCCCGGAAACGAAGGAGATAATCCAAAAGGCGCTTCGGGCACAGAGCCTTCCTGAAACTCTTCTTCTGTGACCGGGAGGCTGTTAAAAAACGTCGGGCGAATGTTTTTTGAGCCCCGTGGAACTTGACGTTGCACTCCCGGCGGTCCCGAAATAGAATAGCAAGGCTGTAAGCTGGGAAATATCCGAGCAGCGAACCTTATCGGGAGTTTTAAATGACCCTCTCTCCAGTTTTCCGGGACCTTGAAAAACTCAATATGGTGATAGAAGCGCTCGGCGAAGAGGAATTCGCCGACGCCCTCGCCATACAGAAGGGCGCGGTCGGCAGGCTCTACGCCGATCTGCCCCTCATAATCGACTCCACCCGGCTCGACCCTGTGCTTGTGCGCGAGCTCGCCCCCGAGGACGATTCCGAGTTCGCCCAGAGGTACTTCTTCATCACCCTTTTCACCCTGATACTCAAATCCCTCGGCATCAGCCGGACGCGGCTTGATTTTTACGCGGAGCTCAACTACTGCATCATGGGCACCACCGCAGCCGCCGACAACCTCTTCGACGGCGAGGACAAGGCCTTTTTGCCCATCGCGCAGGGCGGGGGAAGCGTCTATCACTCGGTGCTGCAATTGATGTGTTTCGAGAGGCTGGTGGCAAAGATCGGCTCAAGGGCGGTAGCGAAGGGGATTCTGGACGAACAGCTCTTCTCCGAGATCCAGAAGGGCCTTCTGGACAAGCTGGCGGCAATCGGCTCTCTCGAAGGCTCGGAGGAAAGCGGGGTCGAGGATATCCCCTCCCCCGAGGAGATGGTCAAGAAGGTTCACGGCGTTCGCGGGGGGATGCTCTTCGGCCTCGCCACCGTGGCCCCCTCCATCCTTGAAGGGGAAGACCTCTTCGCCGAGTTGGCGGAGGCGGCCCAGGCGATAAAAGACCTCGGCACCGCCTTTCAGATAATCGACGACATAACCGATTTCGAGTTCGACCTGACCAGAAAGAGCCACAACATCCTCGTCTCCCAGATACACCACCGGGGAACCCCCGAAGAGAAGGCCGCCCTCAAGCGCGCGATAGAGACTTCGCCGGAGGGGGAGGATTTCGTGGAGAAGTACGCTATGGCCTCTGGCGTCCGCGCCCTCGAAATGGCGGTGGAACTTATCGGCGGCTCCGTCGAGAAGCTCTGCGACCTCGAATTCTCACTGGACAAGCCCATGTCCCGCGACCTCGCGGTCTGCTTCGCCTCGACCAGAGGCACGCCGAGACTTCAAGCCCTCGCCGACATGCTGGAAGAGTAGCCGCGCCGTTCCATATGCCTTTGACATGAAAAGGCCCCTTCCGGGGCCTTTTTCAGTCTGGGGTTTATCGCGACGTTTAACCCAAAACTTCTCCGACTCTCCTGAGCAGTCTCTCGGTAGTGGCCCAGTCAATACAGGCGTCGGTTATGGAAACTCCGTATTTCAGGTCCTTCGGGTCGGCGAGTTTCTGGCTCCCCGGTTCAAGGAAACTTTCGAGCATGAAGCCGCAAATGCCGGAACCCTCGGATATCTGCTTCAGTACGCTCTCCAGCGCCTCTTCCTGCCGCCTGTAGTCCTTGTTCGAGTTGCCGTGGCTGCAATCGACGATTATTCCGGGGGGCAGCGACCCTTCCTTCAATCTGCGCGAGGCCTCCTCCATGTGGGAGGGGCCGTAATTGGGGCCGCCGTCGCTGCCGCGAAGGACAAGGTGCCCGTTGCGGTTGCCCGAGGTTTCGACTATCGCGGTTCGCCCGTCGTGGCTTATGCCCAGAAAGCTGTGGCTGGACCTCGCGGAGCGCATGGCGTCGAGTGCGACGGTGAGGTCTCCGCTGGTCGGGTTCTTGAACCCAACGGGGAAGCTGAGCCCGCTGACCATCTCGCGGTGGGTCTGGGACTGGGTGGTCCTCGCGCCGAGACTCCCCCAGCTTATGAGATCGGCGAAATACTGGGGATATACGGGGCTCAGGGTCTCGGTGGCTATCGGAAGTCCCATCGCCGTTATCTCGCAAAGGAGCCTTCTGGCGACGCCGAGGCCCTTTGAGATGCGGTTGGATTCGTTGAGGTCGGGGTCGTTGACGAGCCCCTTCCACCCAACGGCGGTACGCGGCTTCTCGAAGTAGGCGCGCATGATGACCAGGACTTTTCCGCCGAGCTCGCCCGAGAGCTTCGCCAGCCTCTCCGCGTAATCGAGGGCCGCCGCGGGATCGTGTATCGAGCAGGGGCCGACGATGGCGAGAACCGCGGACTTTTCGCCGTGGACTACGGAGGCCACCTTCTCCCTGGCCTTCGCGACCAGCTCAAACCCCCCGTCGGGAGCCGGGAAAACCTGCTTTAAGGCCTCCGGCGCGATTATCGGGGTTGTCGATCTTACGTGAACGTCTTCCGTCGGGCGCATGTCGTCTCCGTCAGTAAAATTTTATCCACAGCCGCAGTGAAGGCGCATTATTTCACCAAACCTCAGTTGGTAGCAACCCAAAACCGCCTGTTCTCACTGGAGTTTAAAGGCTCCGGCAATAATTGACGGTGCAGGAGGGTGTTCAAAAACGTCGCGTAGCGGTTTTTGGCGTCTCTCGCCGAAAATCAGTTCTTTACAAGCAAAGGTTTCGGCTGGAAAATTACAAGTTGCCGCTTACCGGCCAATCCGAGGGAAAGAGCACCATGCCAAAGAGACTTTTTTTCGCCGCCGCCGCGCTTCTGGCGGCTCTGCCCGCTTTCGCCGGGACCCACGCGCTCGCCATGCACGGAGAGCCGAAGTACGGCCCGGCCTTCAAGCACTTCGCTTACGTGAACCCGGCCGCCCCGAAGGGCGGGGCAATGCGCACCCACGCGATAGGCACCTTCGACAACCTCAACCCCTTCATCCTCAAGGGGGTAGCGCCGACGGGCATCGGCAGGACCTTCGACACCCTTCTCGTCAGGTCCGAGGACGAGCCTTTCACGATGTACGGCCTCATAGCCGAAGCGATCGAGGTCCCGAAGGACCGCTCCTTCGTCAAATTCAAATTAAACCCCAAAGCGACCTTCTCCGATGGCAAGCCCGTTACCGCCGAGGACGTAATCTTCACCTTCGAGACGCTGAAAGAGAAGGGCCACCCCTTTTACCGCGCCTACTATTCCTCGGTTAAAAAAGCCCAGAAGGAAGGGACGAACGAGGTGAAGTTCACCTTCGCCGAGGGCGACAACCGCGAGCTTCCCCTGATAATCGGCGAAATGCCGGTGCTCTCGAAGAGCTTTTTCGCCAACCGGGATTTCGAGAAGACCACCCTCGACCCGCTGCTGGGCTCCGGCCCCTACAAGGTCGATTCCGTGGACCCCGGCCGCTCCATCGTCTACCGCAGAAACCCCTCCTACTGGGGAAAAGACCTGCCGGTCAACGTCGGCAAGAACAACTTCGACACGATACGGGTGGATTACTACAGGGACCAGACGGTGGCGCTTGAGGCCTTCAAGGCGGGCGAATACGACTTTCGCGCCGAGAACACCGCGAAGACCTGGGCGACCGGCTACGATTTCCCGGCGGTGAAGGAGGGGAAGGTAATATTGAAGGAGATTCCCCACAAGAACTCCAGCGGGATGCAGGGTTTCGCCTTCAACACCCGAAAAGCCCTTTTCGCCGATCCGAAGGTGCGAAAGGCCCTCTCCTACGCCTTCGATTTCGAGTCGGCCAACAAGCAGCTCTTCCATAACTCCTATACCCGCACCGACTCCTATTTCGACAACTCCGATCTGGCCTCAACCGGCCTGCCGACGGGCGAGGAACTTGAAATACTTAAAAAATACAAGGGGCGCATCCCCGGAGAGGTCTTCACCACGGAGTACCAGCCCCCCTCCTTCGCTGGGAACGACGCGAACGAGGTGAACAAGAAGCTGCGCGACAACCTCCTCACCGCCAAAAACCTCCTCGAAGAGGCGGGGTGGAAGGTGGTGGACGGAAAGCTCAGGAACGCCGGAGGAGAGGTATTTTCCTTCGAGATACTCCTCGAAAACCCCGCCTTCGAGCGCATCTCCCTACCCTTCGCCAAGAACCTCGAAAGGCTCGGCATCGAGGCGAAGGTGCGCACCATAGACCCGACCCAGTACGAAAAGCGGATGGAGACCTTCGACTTCGACATGACCGTCGAGGTCTTCGGCCAGTCCCTCTCGCCCGGCAACGAGCAGCGGGATTTCTGGACCTCTAAATCGGCCGGAATCAACGGGAGCCGCAACACCATCGGAGTCAGGGACCCGGTGGTGGACGAGCTGGTGGAACTGGTGATTTCCGCCAAGAGCCGCGAGAGCCTCGTCGCAAGGACGAAGGCGCTCGACCGCGTCCTCCTCTACGGCTATTACGTCATCCCCCAGTGGCACATATCCAGCTGGCGCGTGGCCTACTGGAACAAGTTCGGGATACCGCCGGTCACACCGCCCTACGAGCTTCCGGTGGACGCCTGGTGGTCGCTTGCGGCCCCGAAATAGGTTAGGCGGATAATTGCTGGCCTACGTAGCGAGACGCCTGCTGCTCATAATCCCCACGCTTGTGGGGATTATGCTGCTCAATTTCCTGATCGTGCAGGCCGCCCCCGGCGGGCCGGTCGAGCAGATAATCTCGCAGCTCAAGGGAAAGGGCGTCGGCGCAACCGCCCGCGTCGGCGGCTCTTCCGGCTCCGAGGCGGGAGGAGTCTCCTCGGCTCCGCCCGGAGCGGATTCCAGCAGGGGCGCGAGGGGCATCGATCCGGCGCTCATCAAACAGCTCGAAAAACAGTTCGGCCTCGACAAGCCGGTCGGCGAGCGTTTTTTGCTGATGATGAAGAACTATCTGGTCTTCGACTTCGGCAATAGCTTCTACCGCGACCGCTCGGTCGCGGAACTGGTGATAGAGAAGCTCCCCGTCTCGATCTCTCTCGGCCTCTGGTCCACCTTCCTCATCTACTTCATCTCGATACCGCTCGGCATAGCCAAAGCGGTGCGCGACGGCTCGCGCTTCGACGTGGCGACCAGCATGGCGGTGATCGTGGGCTACGCGGTGCCCGCCTTTCTCTTCGGCATCCTCCTGATCGTCCTCTTCGCGGGCGGCACCTTCCTGAACTGGTTTCCCCTGCGCGGAATAGTCTCGGAGAACTGGTCCTCCCTCTCGCCCGGCGGAAAGATTCTCGACTATTTCTGGCACATGGCCCTGCCGACGACGGCTATGGTGGTGGGCGGCTTCGCCAGCCTGACGATGCTTACCAAAAACTCCTTCATGGACGAGATACACAAGCAGTACGTCACCACCGCTAGGGCGAAGGGGCTCTCCGAGCAAAAAATCCTCTACGGCCACGTCTTTAGGAACGCGATGCTCATCGTCGTGGCCGGTTTCCCCGCGGCTTTCGTCTCGATCTTCTTCACCGGCTCGCTGCTCATCGAGGTCATCTTCTCTCTCGACGGCCTCGGCCTCCTCGGCTTCGAGGCGGCGATAAGCCGCGACTACCCGGTGATGTTCGGCACCCTCTACTTCTTCACCCTTCTCGGCCTTGTGATGAACCTCGTCAGCGACCTGACCTACATGTTCATCGACCCGAGGATAGATTTCGAGAAGAGGGAGGGCTGATGGCGGGAAAATTCCTCCGCTTCCCGCGCCTCTCCCCCATCGGGCGAAGAAGGCTGGAGAATTTCCGGGCCAACAGGCGGGGCTACTGGTCGCTCTGGATATTCCTCGTAATCTTCACCCTCAGCCTCTTCGCGGAGTTTCTGGCCAACGACAAGCCGCTCCTCGTCCGGTACGACTCCAGGCTCTACGCGCCGGTCTTTTTCTCCTACCCCGAAAGCGACTTCGGAGGAATCTTCGACACCGAGGCGGACTACAAGGATCCTTCCGTCAAGGCGCTCATCGAGGAAAGGGGCTGGCTGCTCTGGCCGCCGATACCCTTCAGCTACGACACTCCCAACAAGGAGCTTGACGTCCCCGTCCCCTCGCCGCCGACGCGGGTGAACTGGCTCGGGACCGACGATCAGGGGCGCGACGTTACGGCGAGGCTGATTTACGGCTTTCGCATCTCGGTCCTCTTCGGCCTGTGCCTCACCATAATTTCATCGATCGTGGGCGTTGCGGCG
This sequence comes from bacterium, assembly GCA_004322275.1. Lineage (NCBI taxonomy): Bacteria > bacterium. The sequence goes on along the minus strand of SCTA01000030.1, from coordinate 5,726 downwards.
GGGGCGGTGCAGGGGTACTTCGGCGGCAGGACGGATCTCTATCTCCAGAGGTTCATCGAGATATGGTCGGGGCTGCCCGTCCTCTACCTGCTGATAATCCTCTCTTCGGTGGTGGAGCCCAACTTCCTCCTCCTGCTGGGGCTGATGCTCCTCTTCAGCTGGATGGGGCTGGTGGGCATCGTCCGCGCGGAGTTTTTGCGGGCCCGCAACTTCGACTACGTGCGGGCCGCGAGGGCGCTGGGCGTCTCGGACGCGGTGATAATATGGCGTCACGTCCTCCCCAACGCGATGGTGGCGACGATAACCTTCCTGCCCTTCATCCTGACCAGTTCGATAACCACCCTCACCTCGCTGGATTTTCTCGGCTTCGGCATGCCCCCCGGCTCCCCCTCGCTCGGCGAGATACTTAATCAGGGGAAGGCGAACCTCCAGGCCCCCTGGCTTGGGATAACCTCCTTCGTCCTGCTGGCCTTCACCCTCTCGCTCCTGATTTTCATCGGCGAGGCCGCCCGCGACGCCTTCGACGCCCGAAAATCCATCCCCAACACCACGGCGGAAAACGAAGAGCTGCTTCAAACCGTGGGTAAAGCGTGACCGCGCCCCTTCTGGAGGTAAAAGACCTCTCCGTCAGCTTTCACACCCCCTACGGCGAGGTCGTGGCGGTCAGGAAAGTCTCCTTCTCCCTGAAAAAGGGGGAGACGCTGGCGCTTGTGGGCGAATCGGGCTCCGGCAAATCGGTCTCCGCCCTCTCGATACTGAAACTTCTGCCCTACGCGCAGGCGAGCCACCCCTCGGGCGAGATACTCTTCGATGGCGAGGATATCCTGAAAGCGCCGCAGGAGCGGCTTCAAAAGGTGCGCGGCGGGCGCATCGGCATGGTCTTTCAGGAGCCGATGACCTCCCTGAACCCCCTCCACCGCGTCGGGAGGCAGATAAGCGAGACCCTGGTCATCCACCGGGGGATGCGCCCCGGGGAGGCGAGACGAAAATCGCTCGAACTTCTCTCCCTCGTCGGCATCCCCGACCCTGAGACGAAGATCGACGCCTTCCCCCACGAGTTATCCGGAGGCCAGCGCCAGCGGGTTATGATCGCGATGGCGCTGGCCAACGAGCCGGACCTCCTCATAGCCGACGAGCCGACCACCGCGCTCGACGTGACCATTCAGGCGCAGATACTGAACCTTTTAAAAGACCTCCAGAAGCGCTTCGGCATGGCGGTGCTCATCATCACCCACGATCTCGGCATCGTGGAGCGGTTCGCCGACAGGGTAGCCGTGATGACCGGCGGCGAGATCGTCGAGGAAGGCAAAACCGCCAACGTCTTCGCCTCCCCCCGCCATCCCTACACGCAAAAGCTCCTCTCCTCGGAGCTGGGGTTCAACCCCGACGAGCCGCCCCCGGACTCCGATATCGTAATCTCCGGCGAGAAAGTTAAAGTCTGGTTCCCGATAAAGAAGGGGTTTTTCCGGAAGGTCGCGGGGTACGTAAAGGCGGTTGAGGAGGTGGACGTGGAGGTGCGGCGCGGACACACGCTGGGCATCGTAGGCGAATCCGGCTCCGGCAAGACCACCCTCGCCCTCGCCCTCTCGCGGCTCCTTAGCTCCGAGGGGGCGATAACCCTTGGAGGCCGCAGGATTGACGCGCTTGGGCGAAGAGAGCTTCGGCCTCTCCGGCGGGAGATCCAGATAGTCTTTCAGGACCCCTTCGGCAGCCTTTCGCCGCGCCTCTCGGCAAGGGAGATAATCGAAGAGGGGCTCCTCGTCCACAACATCGGAGCCACCCCGGAAGAGAGGGACGCGCTGGTCGTCGAGGCGCTCGAACAGGTGGGGATGGACCCGGCCAGCAGGTTTCGCTACCCGCATGAGTTTTCCGGCGGGCAGCGGCAGAGGATAGCGATAGCTCGGGCGCTCGTGCTCAAGCCCTCGGTGCTCATCCTCGACGAGCCCACCTCGGCGCTCGACCGCTCGGTGCAGGCGAAGCTCGTCGAGCTTTTGCGCGGCCTCAAAAAGCGCCTCGGCCTCACCTACCTCTTCATCTCCCACGATCTGAAAGTAGTCAGGGCGCTCGCCGACGAGATAGTCGTAATGAAAGACGGTCTCATCGTCGAAAAAGGCCCCGCCAAAAAGGTCTTTGAGGAGCCGGAGCACCCCTACACCAGAAAACTCCTCCTCGCGGCGCTCAAGATCGAGGCGGGGTAGGGCGCATTACGGTTTGCGCTTGACTCACCATGCCGGATAATTTGGAATGAAACCATGACCTTTAAAAAATACTCGACGGCGATCTTCGCGGCCCTGCTAGCGGCGCTGGTGCTGGCGGTCTTTTGGCAGACGACGGGGTTTGAGCTTATCAACCTCGACGATCTCAACTACACAGTTCTTCACTCCGTCGTCAAAGAGGGCCTTACCTTTTCGGGAATAAAAGAAGTTTTTACCTCAATCCAGTTTTCGGGCTACATGCCCGTGACCCTGCTTTCCTACATGGCCGACGTTGAGTTTTTCGGCTTGAAACCTTCTGGTTTTCACTTCACCAACACCTTTCTCCATCTTTTAAATACCCTTCTGCTCTTCGCTTTTCTTTACCGGGCCACGGGTTCTGGGTTGAAAAGCTTTTTTGCGGCGGCTCTGTGGGCGATCCACCCTCTGCGCGCCGAATCGGTAGCTTGGGTCGCGGAACGAAAAGACGTGCTGGCGGGGTTCTTCTTTCTCGCGGGGCTTCTGTCCTACTGCGAATACGCTAAGAGCAAGAGGCCTGTCTTTTACGTCGCGGCGCTTGTCGCAATGCTTCTCGGGCTTCTCTCCAAGTCTATACTCGTGGTCTTTCCCCTCGTTCTCCTCATTCTGGATTTCTGGCCTCTAGAAAGATTCAAGCAAGAGGGGGGGAAAACGAAAAAACTCCTCATCGAGAAAATCCCGTTTTTAGCCCTTTCAGCCCTTTTTTCGGTGCTGTCGTTTATAAATCAGAAAGAATCCATATACTCGCTACAGCACGGGAGCGTATTTTCCCGTATTCCCGACATACCTACCTCTTACCTTCATTATCTTAAGGAGACGTTGTGGCCGGTCGGCCTTTTCATGGAGGACAGGCATACGACTAATTATCTCAGCGGCGTCTGGGCGCTGGGTGCCGGGCTTTTGATAATCGCCCTCACGTTCCTGGTCTGGAGGTTCAGAAAAACCATTCCCGCGGTAACAGCCGGGTGGTTTTGGTACCTTGTCATTCTATTTCCTGTCAGCGGAGTCGTTCCCCTGGATTTTTATTTGGTGGCGGACCACTTCACCTATTTACCGCACATCGGTTTGATGGTTGCAGCGGTGTGGGGGACAGAACGCCTTTACAGCCACTTTTTACAGAATGCGAAGCCGCTTGCCATAGCCGGTGGAGTAATCGCAATTGTCCTTGCAGTGCTTTGTTTTCAGCAGGTTTCTCTCTGGAGAGATGAGCTGACCCTGTTTAGTTACGTCGATAAAATGAGCGGCGGTAAAAACGCGCATGCGAATAAAACCCTGGCCTTTCATTGCTACAATGACGCTCTTGCTCACTATAATGAGGGCAAGTATGGGGAAGCTTATGATGAATTGAGCCGGACCCTGCTTCTTGATCCCTATGCGCCGAAAGCGAACGGCCACAAGGGGATCGTAGCGGCGAATCTAGGCAGGTATGGCGAAGCTGCGGAACTGTTAAGAAAAGAACTCGAGATGGCCCCCGGCGACAGGGATTTCAGCACAAGGCTTGCAAACATCCTCATACTTGGGGGCGATCTGCCCGGCGCGGCGAGACAAGGTCTGGAGAACATCCGCCGCTGGCCCGACGACAAGGTTGCATGGCAAGCTATCAACTACCTCGGTGGCGAAGAAAAGGCGAGGATGCTTGCGGGAAGATGAGAGGATATAAGTAGCAAAGGGGCCGGGCGACCCGACCCCTTTGCAGATGCTCAGTAATCCTGGAATAGAGAACCTGCGGCCCAGTCGGATTCACCGCTGACAGCACGGTATGCGCCACCGCTAACCGATGAGAATCTACCGTTAGCTTGATTGTTTAGACCACCGTTAACGGATGATCTTTCGCCGGAAGCGATATTGTCCCCGCCACCGCTAACCGATGAGAATCTACCGTTAGCTTGATTGTTTAGACCACCGTTAACGGATGATCTTTCCTCGGAAGCGATATTATCCCCGCCACCGCTCACTGATGAAGTAATACCTGAGGCGGTGTTATTTGTCCCACCACTCACCCACGACGCGTCACCGCTAGCTACGTTGCTCGCGCCACCGCTCACTGATGAAGTATTACCTGAGGCGGTGTTATTTGACCCACCACTCACCGACGAGTAATTATTGGTTGTCCGATTGGCATAACCTCCACCAATCCATGAGATAAGACCTTGCGCATTGTTTCCATCGCCTCCGGATACGGATGAAACTAAACCTTCTGCGGTGTTCGATGTCCCCCCGGATATGCTGGAGTACAGTCCACTCGGACGATTGCCGTAGCCCCCGCTTACGCTTGAGCTTTCGCCGCTGGCGAAATTCCATGAACCACCCGAGACCGCGCCGTAAATTCCCGTGACGTGATTTAAATTTCCCCCGGAAACACTGGCAAACGGTGCAAGAAGATAGTTATGTTCACCCGCAACGAACCCGCCATAACTGATGAACTGGTGATTTGGCCCTACAATCATGTTATGTGACCCAAACCGAAGAGTTCCCTCCACGTTTTCGTTATACCCGACGATGAGGTTGCCGAGGCTGGTAAGGGTTGTTTCTACCGTTGCTCCGGAACCGCTTCTCACATGCACGTTCGCCCCGGTGAAAATGACGTGTGGGCCTGCAAGGTCGTTGATGGTGTTGGTGTCTACTGAGACGTAGGCGCCTAGATCAAGGACGGGGTTGTTGTTCAGAGTGTCGATCTGCCCTTGAAGGTTGGAGATTTGACCAACGAGAGCATCGACGGTGGTTGATAAAGTCTGTATCAAGGCTAATTGATCCCGTATGGTTTGTTCGAGCTTGGCATTGGTGACCACGCCATCGGCGATGTCGGCGGTGCCGACGTTTCCATCCGCGATCTTGTCGCCCGTCACCGAGCCCGTGGAGAGGTCGGCGGCTCCAATGTCCCCGTCAAGGATTTTGGCGCTTGTGACGGCGCTGTCGGCGAGGTCAACGGTCATTACCTGCCCGTCGATAATGTCCGCCGACGTTACGTTGCCCGCCGAGGCCGTGCCCGCCTGAATGGCCAGAAAAATGCCGAGTGCGAGAATTCCGAGTTTTGACTTCATCTCTTTTTCTCCGGTTCAAGGTGAGAGTTGACGGGAATCGTCAAGCTCCGTCGGCCGGTTGTGACCGGCCTTATATCCCCGTTACCGTGCGGTATTGATTTGCACTCAGTGTAGCAAAAACAAAAAGGCCGCCCTTCGTGACTTCGTCACCAAAGGCGGCCTCTATGCTTACAAGCCCACCCCCGGACTGGCTGTCGGCTAACGTGTCGCATCTTCGCACAGGGGGGGGCACGCAAGGGCAATTTATCGTGGCACCACGGGGAGTTTGCGAGCGTTTGACGGGCATGTTTTATGGTATTTCTGGACTCCCGCATACGCGGGAGTGACGGAAAGGTGGATTCCTATATGGTCGCCCCTTTGGATGCAAGGGCTGAAGTGAGGTGTAAAGGTTCGATTGCAGCCATATATCCGGACTTTTTGCAAGGTTCTTTGACCTTTGTCCCTGATGGAATAC
>SCTA01000029.1 GCA_004322275.1 bacterium | reverse complement strand
ATTTTGAGAGCGATTTTGTCGCGAAGATTGAGTAAAACCGCAGGCGTAGTTGTTCTACGTCGAGGTTTTGCGATTGATGAGCGGCAAAAGCGGGCCAAAAGCCGGATGCGAGAACGAAGGTTTTATTTACGGATAAGCCCTTAAAACGACAACGCCCGAGGTGACAAAATGGAGAAAAAATCAGCGGGAGAGCTGTTTTCCCGCCTGGACGAAATAGTCGCTGTCCTCCGCTCGCCGGAGGGCTGCCCCTGGGACAGGGAGCAGACCCTAAGGACAATTTCGCCCTACCTGATAGAGGAAACCTTCGAGGCGGTGGAGGCCATTGAGGAAGGCGACAACGCCCTCCTGAAGGAGGAACTGGGCGACATCCTCCTTGAGGTGGTTCTGCTTGCGCGGATAGCCTCCGGGGAGGGCTCCTTTACCGTGGAGGATTCCCTTGAATCCATCTGCGAAAAACTCATCCGCCGTCACCCCCACGTCTTCGGCGGGGAAAAGTGGAACGGCCCGGAGGAACTTCAGCGCAGCTGGTCACGCATAAAGGCTCTGGAAAAGCCCAAAAGGGGGCTGCTGGAAGGCGTGCCCCGGAGCCTGCCCGCGCTGCACAGGGCGAGGAGAATCTCGGAGAAAGCGGCTTCCGTGGGGTTCGACTGGGAGAGCGCGAAAGGTGTTCTGCTGAAAATCCGCGAGGAATGCGAGGAGCTTACCGAAGCAATCGAAGCCAGGGATTCCAACTCGGCGGAGGAAGAGCTTGGCGACATCCTCTTCGCGGTGGTAAATCTGGGAAGGCGCCTCGGCGTGGACGCCGAAACTGCCCTCCACAGGACGACCGAGAAGTTCGCGAGCCGCTTTGCCTACCTTGAAAAAATCTTGAAGGACACCGGCAAATCCCCCGCCGACGCCACCCTTGATGAAATGGAAAATCTCTGGCAGGAAGCAAAGAAAGCCGAGAGGGAGTAAGTTATTAATTTCCCCTGAGCCTCCCGGTGAGCTCGGAAAGGTCTTTAAGGCCGAGAAGCTTCGCAAAGACTATATACCCGGCGACGCCCGCGGGAATCACCAGCAGAATCTCCAGAAGCCTCATCGAAAAGCCGGAAACCTTTCCGGCGAGGGCGATAAAACCGGCATCTCCCAGCCAGACCAGCGCCCCCATTCCAAGAGAGGCGAGCGCAATCAGGAAGAGGGGCTTGTAGAGGCCCTTGAAGGGGTTCTCTCCATTCTTTCTCCGGTACATTTCAGAGAGGTAGAACATGTTCACGGTGGAGGAGAAGGCCGTCGCGAGCGCCAGCCCGCCCTGCGCGAGCCCCAGGGGGAAGGCGAAAAGCCAACTCGCGAAGACGTTGACGACAAGCGAGACGAAGGCCCCTTTTACCGGCGTCTTCATCTCCTTTACGGCGTAAAAGCTCTGCGCGAAGACCCTGGTTATCGAAACGGGTATCATAGCCAGTGCGTAGAATTTCAGCGTGGTCGAGGTTCCGATCGTCATCTCGGGGGTAAAGCGCCCCCTCTCGAAGAGCAGCGCCACGATCGGCTCCGAGAGAATCATAAGGCCGATCGAGGCGGGAAGGACGATAAAGAACAAAAGCCTGATGGCGTGGCTTACGGTGTGGTTGAAGGATATCCAGTCCTCCCTCGCCGCCAGCCTGCTGAGGCTCGGAAGGCTCGCCACGCCGATGGATACCGCGAAGACCCCGAGGGGAAGCTGGAAAAGCCTTTCGGAGTAATACAGGTAGGAGACCGCGCCCTCAGGGAGCCAGGAGGCGAAGAAGGTGGAGATAACTATATTGAACTGGTAGACCGCTACGCCGAAGGTGGAGGGCCCCATCAGGAGGAGAATCTTTTTTAAGGGCTCGCTTCTGAAGGCGAAATCAGGAAAGTAGTGGAAACCGAGCTTTCCGAGCGGCCTGACCTGAATCAGAAGCTGCGCCACCCCGCCCACCAGAACCCCAAGGACCATAGCCATGATGGGCAGGTCGAAATACCGGTAAAGGGTCCAGGTCACGACTATGTTGCACAGGTTCAGAACAACCGGAGCCAGCGCCGGGTAGAAGAACTGCTCCCTCGCGTTTAGTATCCCCCCCGCTATTGCGGTAAGGGAGACGAAGGCTATGAAGGGGAAGAGCCACCGGGTCATCGAAACGGTGAGATTGAACTTTTCCGGGTTGTCCTTGAACCCCATCGCCACAACGTTGACTATCCACGGAGCGGCGAGAATGCCTAAAAGTACAATTACGGCCAGTATCAGGGTCAGAGCGGTTATTACCACCCGCCCGAGCTTGTGCGCGGCCTCGTCTCCCTCCTTCTCCATCACCTCGGTGTAGACCGGGATGAAAGATACGGTTAAACTTCCTTCCGCAAGGAGTCCGCGAAGCATGTTCGGGAGCTTGAAGGCGACCAGGAAGGCGTCCATGAAGCCGCCCGCGCCGAAGAGAGCGGCGGTGAGCGAATCGCGCAGGAGTCCCATCACCCTCGACAGCATGGTGGTCGAGGAGATTACTCCCAGCGCTCTGGCTATCTTTCCCGCTTCCGCGCTGGCCGCATGGCCCTTGTCCGGCATCCGCTCTCCTTCGGGACACTTTTTGAAATGATTGGGGAGGGTAGACCAAGATGAAAGACCCATCCACAAAAAAAATCAAAGGTTTAAAGTGCGGCCCGCAATAATAATCTTCGCCAAATCCCCGGAACCGGGAAAGGTCAAAACCCGGCTCGCCCAAACGATAGGTTTCGAGAGGGCCGTCTCCCTCTACCTCGCAATGGTCCGGGATACCGCCAAAGCCGCCCGCAAATCCGGGGCCTCGGTGCTCTGGCGGGTTGACGGCGAACCCGGAGCCTTGAAAGAAATAATAGGGAATGACAAGGTAAAGAGCCAATGCGGCGGGGACCTCGGGGCGCGGCTCTCCGTGGCCTTTGAGGAGGCTTTTTCCAGGGGGCTTTGCCCCGTAGCCGCCGTCGGAACCGACTGCCCCTCTCTCGGTGAAATCCACCTAAGGGATCTGCTGGAAAAATCCGCCGGGTTCGACGCCGCCTTCATCCCCTCGCCCGACGGGGGCTACAGCGCCATAGCGTTAAGAGCCCCCCTGCCCGCGGTTTTCGGAGCGATTCCCTGGTCCTCGCCCGACACGCTGAAAGTTTCCATAAAAAGAATAACCTGCGCGGGCAAAAGTCATTGCCTGCTGGACCCCTTGGAGGATATCGACGATATCGAATCCCTCCGCAGGTTTTCAAAATCCCTGTCCGGAAAAAATCGGTCCGGCGCTTCGGAGACCGGGAGAATCCTTTTATCCCCCGAATTCGCCTTTTTGACGTGAAAACAGACCCGAAAATGAAAATTATGGTGTAAATTTCTTAAATTTGCATCGAGTCCGGTTAGCGGCGAAAAACCGTCCACGCCACGATTTGCCGCACACCTTCAAAAGCGCTTGTAAATCAGGAAAAATGAGGATAAATTTCTAGCAACTGAATAATGATTTTCATTAACTACACTTTTCCTATGCAGGAGGGGAAAATGAACAAGGCCGAACTCATCTCCAAAGTCAGCTCCGCTGCGGACCTCAAGGTAAAGGACGCCGAAGCGCTTCTGGCCGCTCTGACCGAGGCCATCGGCGCGGCCCTCAAGGGCGGCGACAAGGTTGCGCTTACCGGATTCGGCACCTTCTCGGTGGCGAAGCGCAAGGCCCGCAAGGGACGCAACCCCCAGACCGGCAAGGAGATCAAGATTCCCGCCTCCACGGCCCCCAGATTCACCGCAGGGAAAGTCTTCAAGGACGCCCTCAAGTAAATTTTCTTCCGGTACGCAAAAAGCCGCCCCAACCGGGCGGCTTTTTTTATTGCAGCAAATAGAAGGGCCGCCCGATTGGACGGCCCTTCTATATTTCAGCGGTGTTCTTCTTAGAGGTGCGGAGCCAGAAGGTCTATCTTGGCCGTGTCCCGGAGGGTTTTGGCTTTCGCCTTTATGACGTTGCCGACTTCGCTCTTTGAAAGATAATCGACGATCTGCTTCTTGGAGTCTTCAAAAGAAGCCTTCGCGTTTTCCTTCTTTTCGGTCACTTTGATTACATGAAAGCCGAAATCGGTCTGGACGATGTCGCTCATCTCGCCCTTTTTAAGAGCGAAAGCCGCGTCCTCGAAGGGCTTGACCATCTGGCCGCGCGTGAAGGGACCGAGGTCGCCGCCCTGGGGGGCGGAGGGGCAATCGGAGTTTGTCTTCGCCAGTTCAGCGAAGTCGGTTCCGCCCTTGAGCTGGGCTAGAATGCCTTCGGCTTTCAAACGGGCGGCCTTGACTTTGTCCTCGCTGTCGCCCTTCTCGGTCTTGACCAGGATGTGGCTTGCCTGAACCTGCTCGGGCATCTCGAAGTACTTGGGGTTATCTTCGTAAAACTTCTTGGCGGTCTCGTCGGAAATCTTGACCGTGGGGACCAGTACGGTGGTAATGTAACTGTCAACCGTCAGGCCCTTTCTGATGAGGGTGTTCAGACCCTTTTCATCGAGGTTGTCCGCTTTCAGGGCGCTCTTGAACTCTTCTTCGGTCTTGAAACGCGCCTTGACCCCGTCGAATTCCTTCTTCACCTTCTCGTCGATGTCTTTGGGCTCTTGCTTTTTCGCTTCCTGGTAGAGGAGCTCCTTGTCGATCATCTCGTCGAGGACGTCCATCTTCATCTGGTCGTTGGGCGTAATCGCGGCGGAGTGCTTTCCGCCGGTGGCGCGGCTGAGTTTCGCCACGTAAGCCTTCATTCCCCGGTCGTATTCGGAGCGGGTCAGGGGCTCACCGTTTACGACGGCCACGGGGGCTGCGGGATTCATCTTCGCGGCAGCGGCTTCGCCCGTGGCTTCGCTCTTGGGAGCCGTATCGGCGAACTTCTTCAGCATGTCGGAAGAGGGGGGAGGCTGCACGGCGGGAGCGGCTTCGGCGGGTTTCGCTTCCGCCGGGGCGGCGCTCGCGGACTGCCCGGCCGTATCCTTTGCTGCGGCGTCTTTTTCATCGGCCTTGGAACAGGCCACCGTTCCAAAAAAACAAATGCACGTAACCACCGTGAGCGCGGCGGTCATCCTGAAATTTTTCATTTTGGGTGATCTCCTTTTTAGGACCAGGTCCATTAGATTTTATGCTGACGCTGTTTCAATCGGAAAAGCAGGCGCCTCAATGTCTGTAAAGCGCAAGGCTAAGTATTCTACCCTTCAAACCGGTCAAGGTCAAATAAGCTCTGTAGACTGATTTGACGAAAGCATATAACCTTACGTTTACAAGTATTCCGGAGAAATAATGAGCAAGGAACTTATTCTCGATATAACCGCCGTCGCGGATCAGGGCATGGCGCTGGCGAGATACGGCGAGAAGGTGGTTTTTATCCCCTACGGCGCTCCCGGCGACACCGCCGGGGTGATTATCCGCGAGGAGAAAAAAAACTACTGCGTAGGGGAAATAGTCCGCCTGCTCCAGCCTTCCCCTCTTCGCGCGGCGCCCCCTTGCCGCCACTTCGGAAGCTGCGGAGGCTGTTCGTGGCAGCACCTTCGCTACGGCGCCCAGCTTGAAGGCAAAAACGAAAGCTTCAGGGGATTTTCCGCCAAACGCCTCCGATTTGAGGACGACCCGTTCCTCCCCCCAGTAGCCTCGCCGAGGGAATACGGCTACCGCAACCGCGCGGCGCTTCAGATTGACGAAAAGCGCCCCTGGGTCGCCGGTTTCGCCCTCCGGCGCTCCCACGATGTCTTTTCGCTGGAGGACTGCCCGATACTACGGGAAAACCTACGCAAGGCGGCGGTCAAAGTCCCCGGTTTTCTCGGGAACAATAAACACCGGCTGACGCGCATCGAGCTTCAGGAGGACCTGAAAGGCTCTCTCTTCGGCGTCCTCTGCGGCGGTAAAACCTCTCCCTCTTTTTTGCGGGAACTGGCTGCGGAGCTTGGCCTTGCGGGGGTTTGCCATCAGGAGGGCGGCGATGAATTCTTCACCGGCGGAGAGAACTTCATGGATTTTTCGGCAAGCTGGCCGGAAGGTTCGCTGAAAATCGGGGTGACTCCGGGAAACTTCGTGCAGGCCAACCCCGAGGTAAACTTCGCCCTGATTGACTGCTTGAGAGCGCTAAAGCCTCTCTTTGATGGAAAGACGGTTCTGGACCTCTACTGCGGAGCGGGAAATTTCACCCTTCCCCTCGCCCTTGCGGCGAAAAAGGTCTACGCGGTAGAAGGCTACGGCCCCTCCGCCGCCGACGCCTCCCGAAACGCCCGCGAAAACCGGCTCGGAAACGTCGAAGTGATGCACTCCCCGGTAGCGAAGGTCCTTAAACGCCCTCCCCTCTCTGACTCGCGCCCCGCGTTTTGCCTCCTCGACCCTCCCCGCGCGGGGTGCGCCGACGCCCTGCCCGCTCTGGCCCTTCTGAGCCCGGCGGCGATAGCCTACGTGAGTTGCTCTCCCCCCACCCTTGTGCGCGACCTCTCCACCCTTCACACCCTCGGCTACAGGACGGCGCTTCTTCGGATGGCGGACATGTTCCCGCAGAGCGCCCACGCCGAATCCTTCGCCGTGCTGGCGAAGGAGGGCTCGGCGGAGTGGGATTTTTTGACATCGCTGAGGCAAAGTGCGTAAAATGACCCACCGGTAAAGTTCACAGGCAAGTCGCTCAGGCGGGGTAAAATGAGAAAAGAAAAAATCCTCATCGTCGATGACGAATACCTTATACGCTGGTCACTCTCGGAGAAGCTGAAAGAGCAGGGATTTCGCACGATTACCGCCGAGACCGGCGAAGAGGGAATCGAGCTTTTCCGCAAGGAATCGCCGGACATGGTCCTGCTGGACATAAAGCTTCCCGGCATCGACGGCATCGAAGTCCTCCGCCGCGTCAAGGAGACCGACCCTTCCATCCCCGTCATGATGATAACCGCCACCAGCCAGCTCGAAGTCGCCGTGACCGCGATGAAGCTGGGCGCCTACGACTATATCGCCAAGCCCTTCGAGTTCGTGGAGGTAAACAACAAGGTACGCCACGCCCTCGAAAACTCCGCGCTGAAGCAGGAGGTCGAGTACCTTAGGAACCACGACCCGAAGCATCAGGGGTTCGAGAGGATTATCGGCCAGAGCCAGGTGATGAAGGATCTCATCTCGATGGCCAAAAGGATCTCCCAGTCCTCCTCGACCACGGTGCTGCTGCAGGGCGAGAGCGGCACGGGCAAGGACATCTTCGCCCAGGCCATCCATTTCGAGAGCGACAGGCGGGACAAGCCCTTTATGCCCATCAACTGCACCGCCCTTCCCGAAGAGCTCCTCGAAAGCGAGCTGATGGGCCACGAAAAGGGCGCTTTCACCGACGCCAAAAAGCAGAAGAAAGGGCTCTTCGAGTTGGCCGACGGCGGCACCCTCTTCCTCGACGAAATCGGCGATATGAAGCCCGGCCTCCAGTCAAAGCTTCTGCGCTTCATCGAGGAGCGCGCCTTCAAGCGGGTCGGCGGCAACGAAGACATCCACGTCGATGTCCGCATAATCGCAGCGACAAATATGGACCTTGAAAGGGCTATAGCCGAAAAGTCCTTCCGCGAAGACCTCTTCTACCGCCTCAGCGTCATTCCGCTGACCCTTCCGCCCCTCAGCCAGCGCCGCGAGGACATCCTGCCGATTGCGCATCACTTCATCAGCCACTTCAACAGGGAATTCAACCGCTCCTTTGAGCGGCTTTCCGACGAGGCCGCGTCACTTATGATGCGCTACGACTGGCCGGGAAATATCAGGGAGCTTAGAAACGTAATCGAGCGCTCAATGATACTGAGCCCCCCTCCCGTAATCGGCGTCGAGAGCCTTCCCTGGAAGATAAAGGGCGAGCGCGGGGCGGAACTGCAGAAGGAAGCGCCGCTCCAGGCCGGTTTCGTACTTCCCGACAGGGGGGTGAACATCGACGACGTGGAAAAAGAGCTTCTGGTGCAGGCTCTGGAGAAATCCGGGAAAAACCAGACCCGCGCCGCCAAGATGCTGGGGCTCTCCCGCGACGCGCTACGCTACCGGATGAAAAAGTTCGACCTGTAAGAACATGAGAATTCTTGTGATTTTGGGCCACCCCGGCCCCGGCAGCTTCAACCACGCCATAGCGGAGGCGGCGACTTCGCAGCTTGCCGGAATGGGCCACGAGGTCCGCTTCCACGACCTTTGCGCGGAAAACTTCGATCCGAACCTTCCCGCCGGTGAAATTTCCAGAGACGCGCAGCTTCCTCCCGCTATCGAAGAGCACTGCCGCGACCTGGCCGAGGCCGAGGGGATAATCGTAATTCATCCGAACTGGTGGGGCGCGCCCCCGGCGGTAATAAAAGGCTGGATAGACAGGGTTTTCCGGCCCGAAGTGGCCTATCGGTTTATCGACGGAGACGGCGGCGAGGGCGTCCCCGTGGGTCTTCTCAAAGCCCGCACAGCCCTCGTCTTTCACACCGCCAACACCAGCTCAGACCGCGAGATCGAAGCCTTCGGCGACCCCCTTGACAACATCTGGCGCAAATGTGTCTTCGGCCTTAGCGGCGTCACCGGCGTCCGCCGCCGCACCTTCGCCATAGTCTGCACCTCCACCCCGGAGCAGCGGGAAGCCTGGCTTAAAGAAGTACGGGAGACGGTGAAGGAGGCTTTCGGAGGAGGATGATTCAGAGGCATGGGGCGGACTCGGCCCCACCAACTCCCCTGATTCTCATAGCTTCCCTGGCTGTCGGCCGGTACGCCAAAAATCAGTCTTGCGCTATGAAGCTTTTTAGCTCGACCGAGGCTACCCCTTCAAAATTCTGATGGTTGTAAAGGGTTACGTGGGAGCCGTTCACCCGCGAGTAAGTCCACAAATACGATTCCATGACGGTCATCGAGGGATTTTCATTCGCGGCGCGCCAGAATTCGTAGGAGAACTGGTCCGCCAGCCAGACGCCGTCAATCTCACGCCGGTTTGCGGCGAGTGAGTTCTCGTAAGGGTTCGCCGCCGCGAGCAAAAGCGCGTTGGGCGCAGTGAGCGTCTGCCCCAGCGCGCCGGAGTGGCAAGCCTCCACCACCAGCAGCACCTGACGGTACTTGTCCGAAGCGTTCATGGCGTTTAAGGCCGTGTTGAGCGCCTGGGGAGTGAGCAGGGCTCCCTGGCTGTAGGAGAGAGGGTCCGGAGAATCGACGAAAAAACCGCTCTGGTTGCCGTGGCCTGAAAGATACACGTAAATGTTGTCTCCCGGCCCGCTCAGGATTACCTGATCCAGCGTCTCCGATTGATTCCCCGTCAGTATGTCGATAAGCGCCGAGGCCGTAATTGAACTCAGGTTGTAGTCTATCCGGACTCCCTCGTACTGGTTCTCCCCGCCCTCCACGTACTGCACTACGCCGGGATAGGGATTGGCCGGATTGCCGGCGATATCGTCGGCCAGCACCAGGATGATTCTGTCGTCGCCGAGCCCGCTTTTTTTAAGGAGTCGGTACTGGGCCAGCGCGTCGGACTGGTGGCGGTAATTTCCCCATTCGTTCGAACCGGCGACAATGAGCGCCCAGAGGCCCGTTCTCGGTTCCGCCGGGCCGGGGGTCTGGGCGAAGACCTGGCGAAGGGACTCCGAAGCGTTCTGGTTCGCCGCGCCAGCGCCGTAATCCCGCCCGTCTCCGGTGGTGTAGAATTCCTTCTCGACGAACCCCCCGTTCTCCACCACCCAATGGTTGTAGTAATTCATCAAGGGATCGGTGTGATACTCAAGGTCGTAGTCAAAAGGCCCGGATGCTCCCGCGAGATCCGGGATGTTTCCTTCGGCTATCGCGTCAAGAGCGGCCCTGATATTCTCTTTTCCCCACACGATCTTCGGCTCCCCGCTTGCGTCGGCTATCCTGATCAGCGAGTCGGCAAGAGCTTCCCCGCCCTCGCCTTGCGACCCTTCAAGGCCGTAGGCAAGGAGCAAGAGCGCGTCATAGACGTTTGCCGCGAAGGGAGATGGCCGCGAGCCAAAACGCGCCTCGTAGGCCGCCTCAAAACCTGAGGCGGGGTCCTCGGAAGGAATCACCCCCTCCAAACCCTCGGCTTCCTGCCCCATTTTGGTCAGGATCTCCGGAAGAAACGCGCCGTCGCTGAAGATGACCCTGGTGTCCGGTGAAATCTCTTCGGCGTAACTATCTATGCAGGCCACCATGTCCGTATGGAGCGCCACCGCGAAAAGAACGTCCGGGGTAGACGCCAGCGCCTTGTCCAGTGAAGGCTTGCAGTCGACGGAGCCGGATTCGTACCGCGCTATGCCGACAGGCTCCACACCGGCCTCGTAGGCCAGAAAGCCGAACCAGTTGAAAAACGTGGAACCGTAGCTGTCCCAGCTCGTGACGAGCGCCGCTGTTCTCACCCCCCTGGTCTTCGCGAGGGTGAACATCACCTCAAGCTGGGCGGTGTCCGACTCCACCGTGCGCCAGATGTATTTTTTGCCGCCGTAGGCCTTGAAGATATCTTCCGAGGTAGCGGAGGGAGTGACCAGAACCTGTTTTTTGCGGATGAAACGCGACGCCACTTCCTCCATATCGGCAGAGGTGTTGGGGCCGATGAACGCTTTTATGCTGTCGTCCGCCAGAAGACGGTTCGACCCGTCCGAAATTCCTTCGACGGCGGTGTCGGCGTAAACAAGTTCAATCTTCCTTCCCGCCGCCGGCCCCGCGCCGTTAATGTCCTCGGCGGCCCAGTCCAGCACGTTTTTCCACCCCAGATTTTCCTCGCCGGTCAGGGGCAGCAGAACGCCGATTCTCAGCGGCTCCGGCGAAGATCCCCCTCCGCCGCCTCCGCCGCTGCAGGAGAGACAAAGAGCAAAAAGAGCCAGTAGTATAAAAGTCTTTATTTTCGGCATTTTATACCGCCTCTCTTCAAGGGGCCTCCGTAAGCCGCAGATCGGGGGTTCCCGCGTTGCACAAAGGAGCCCCGGTCGCGGATATTTCAATGTTTTTCCTGTCCGGGCTGACGGTTACCGTGAGCGGGGAACAAGTGTCGCTTCCCGTTACGGAGAGGCCGGGAGAAAGACTGAACCTGGTGCCCACCAGATTGAGATTCGCCCTCGCGGTGGCGGAATCCTGGGCGTTTGACACCAGAACGTTAAGGTTTTGAGCCAGCCAGGCGGTGTCGGCGCCTTCGGGAAAGGGGGCCGGTACAGCCCAGGAGGTGAAATCCTTCTGACCGGAGATTACGCGCAGATAGTGTTTGTTCGCCGCCGGGTCGTAGCGGGGCTCCACTTCAAGGGCGTTGAAGGTTCTCATAATCGTTCCGTTGGAGCCGTTAACGCAGGAGGAGTAATTGTATTCCGGGGTCGCGGTGTTGGCGCTGGTGTTTTCCAGTATCAGGTAGCTCTTCGGTAAGGAGGTGGACATATCCTTGCAGTAGGCCCCGTATTCCTTGAAGGCGTCCCCGCCGAAATAGAGCCAGTACTCGCCATCCTCGGTTACTCCGAATTCCTCGGAAAGGCTAGCGCAATCCTGGGGGAAGATAAACTTTCGCGTGGGCAGCGCCTTTTTAAGATCGATCCACAACGGCAGTCCAAGGTCCACAGGACCGGCGCTGCAGGTCATTATATCGCCGTAACAGGCTTCCCACCTGTCCACTGCGGTATTCTGATACCCCAAAACGCTGCTGCGCCAGACGACAAGGCCGTTTCGGGTCCACCCGTTCGGCGGGTTGAAGGCGTCCACGTCACTGCCGATATTGTAATCGCCGGGTTTGAGCAGAATATTGTCCACGTCTGCAATAAGATCGGCGGTTTCAAAATAATAGCTCTCGAAGGCGTGCATGTTTTCGGTGTTGGTCCGCACTCTGGCGGCGTTGCCCGGGGGCTCCGGGGAAAGGGTCTCGTAGGGGGCGAAAGAGGCGAGGTAGCCGCAGGAGTTGAGCGGCCCATCGCCCGAGCAGTCCGCCGCGGCCATCCTTGCGGTGTACTCGTCATACCTGGCGAAAACACCGTCCATGTTAAGGGTGTTGTTCGAGTACTGGAAAACGTTGCTCAAAACCCGCGTCCTGCAGGAGTAGGAGGACTCTATGTCCAGAAGCGTATCGCGCCAGGTTTTGTTGAAAACGGTGATTCCCATTACCTTGCCCGAGAGTTTGAGCCGCATTTCCTCGATGGTCGAATCGACGTCTACGTCCACCTCGATAAGGCCCATGAAATAACCGCCCGTAACGATCGAAGAGAGATACCTGTCGCCGCATGCCGCACGAAACTGCTCGTAATCGGAGACAAACTGGGCCTGCCTCACCGGCAGGAGGACCGGCGCTGCCGGATAGCCGCAAAGCTTTCGCTCCTCCCGGAAAAGTATGTAAATCGCATTGTCTTTGAATTCCGTGTCTTTCAGATAGCTGAAACCCCCAGAGACGCTGACGACGTCGAATCCGGCCACGGAAACTCCCGCCTTGGCCGAGGCGCCTATCGACATGTGTTTCGCAAGTTCGTCCACGTTTTCGACCAGCTCGAAAGTGTAGTTGTAAGCGTTCGCGCAAAGACCGGGGAATTTCACGTAATCCGGGCTCACGCAAAGCCCTTTGAGGCCGTAGTTCGTTTCATCAAGGCCGATTCCATAGGCCATGTTCGTGGATATCGGCAGAGCGCCGTAGTCCCCGTGGAATATCCCGACCTCGACCGGCGTAGAATTCGAGGGGGGAGGCTGTCCGGATATGAGACGCTGCCGTTCGGCGATGGCGAGAACCTTTCCCGCCTGAGAGTATGTTTCGGCACCCGCCGTTACAGCGGCGGCTTTGGCTTCCGTTTCAGCTCCGTATTTTTCGGCCAGAAGACCGTAGGTATGTTCCGCAAGGGACGCTGTCTGCTTCGTTTCGCTTCCGCCATTGAGCCCTGTAGAAAAATCGAAGTCCGCAGACAGCCCGAAAGCCGTTTTCACCATCGCAACTGCCGCGTCCCGGTCCGCCGCGGTCTGGTCTTCCACAAGGGCCGCCGTCATGGTGGTCCATACCGAAATCTCTTTGCGGCCTAAAGTCGAGACAAGGGAATAGGAAGAGGAGGAAAGCCGGTTGTCGGCGGAAAGGGTCTGGCCCTTCACGGCCTCGGCTACCACCGTCTGCCAAACGGCGTCACGGGAAGGGTTAAAAATCGAGTAGTCGCCCTGCGAATCGGAAATGGAGAAGGGTTCGTCTTCGCCGCAGGCGAAGTTTCCGTCCAGGTCGAGGCATACGCGCGCCCCGCGAAGAGAAACGGTTCCGGAGACCTCGCGGTTGGAGCCCTCAGCGCAGGCTGAGCAAAGAAGCGCTGCCACGGCGGCGCAAAACAGTCCCCATCTCGCCCAAACCATCATCGGCACCCCCGGCTGAAAGAACCGGCTCCGTCCCCGGTCATTGGGGACGGAGCCTCGTCTCGTCAATTTTTAAAGGCCGTCGTAAACCAGCCTGATGGCTTCCTTGGTGGGACGAACTTCGACGCACTGCCCCTGAACGGTACCGTTTACCCAGCCGTCCAGGCTCTTTCTGTCCGCGCTGACGGTCACCGCGCCGTCAGGAACGAGTATGTCGTACTCGATGTAGAAGGGGAAAGAGTACGTGCAGCTGATGTCGTTCAGCAGTTGACCGTAGCTGCTGGCGCCCCGGAATTCCACGCAATTCTCGGGTACGTTTCTCCAGTTGTTGGGCTCTCCGGCGTAGAAATAGTCGGCCACTTCCTTGCCGGTGAGGTTGTCACCGCTTGTGACCCACTCGAACTGCTGATACTGGGTGGGCTGGGCCATGTCGGTTCTTTTCAATCCGACCCAGGAGTGGTCCGGGTTGCCGTTGCTCTTGAGCATACTCACGAGCTTGTTGAACTCCACGACGTTGTTCAGGACGACCAGATGGCCGCCTTGGGACTGCGCGTAAGCGCTGGCGGCGTCCCAGGTCATGGCGGTTGCGACCCACTCGTATTTGGTGATCGGGTGGACGTCTCTCTCGAAGGTGAGATCGTCTGCGAACTTAAAGCCCGTGTTGATGAGGTCGATGTTAGTTACCGCCTCGCCGGTTTGCGCGTAGCAATCCACCGCGGTCCCGAGACGAGCCTGAGTGAAATTCTTGTCCAGGGTGGGTGAATCGTTGGCGGCGGTGGAGAGGGTCTCCTGCTGCTCCGTCTGGTCGTTGATTATCTCCAGGTTGTTGAAGTTAACGTTGACCAGGAGCTTGTCGTATTTGGTCGAGACGGTTGAGCCGTCGGGGTTTACGTCGCGGGCCATGTTGTAGGAAAGAGAGGTTGGGGACCCGCTGGTGTTGAAGATGTCGAGATAGGTCAGCGGTTCCGATGTCGCCATCCTGGCGCAGCTTACCTGGAACAGCTTTGCCGAGTCGCCGCCGAGAGCCACGGTAGCCCCCTCGATGTCGTCGTTACCGAGAAGCCGCTGTATGTCGCGGCAGTCCCTCGGCTCGCGCCACGCCTCGAAGGGCAGGTCCATGATGATTTCGTTGAAGGTCTGAAGGCCCTGTGCCGTGGGATTATCCGTGCAGCCGGTAAAGTCGGTGGTGCACTTTCTGAAAGCCGCGTCCATTATCAGCTTTCCGCGGGCTATCTGATTCTTCTTCGCGTAAATCCCGGCCGGGGTGTACCCGGTCCAGTCGTAGTCGGCCCTTTTCACCAGCATGGTGGAGATGTAGCTTTCGAGTATTTTGTAGTCTTCGTACTGGCCCATGATCTTGGTGGTGAAATTCAGGTTTTCCACCTGCTTCTGGAAGCGCGGAACGCCGCCGGAGATCGTGGCGTAGTCTGCGAAGGTGGCGGTGTACGCGCACTTCTTGTAGGCGACGTTGTCGTCGTGGCATTCGTTCTCGGGATTAGAGATGGCGTCGATAAACTGATCGGCCGCGTTGAAAAAGTCGTCCAGGTCGTTTATGAGCTGGTCGGGGGCGGGAGCCTCAAGGCCGAGAAATTCCGGGCTTACCCCGCGGGAACCGATCATTATGTTTATGCTGGTGTTCCCGATCGTCTCCTGGATGGTGCTCTGGAGATCGCCTCTGACCGAGACAGAGACCGGGCCTTTTCCGTATTTTCCTTCCAGCTTGACCGTAAGGTCCTTTTTCGAGCTTGAATCGGAGGTGTTTATTTTCAGGAGGCCGTAATAGGCGCCGCCCGTCGTGACCTGATCGAGATAGCGGTCGCCGCAAGCTTCCCGAAAAGCGCTGTAATTGCTGACGTAGGAAGCGACGTCCGGGTTGTTTACCAGGAAATTGTCGGCCAGGCTGACTCCGAAGAGCTTGTAGCCGCTGAGAATGTACTCGGCCTTGATTAGCGCGTAAATAGCCGACTGGTCCTTGCGGTATTCGTTTATGAAGCGCCCCTCAAGGGAGCCCTGGACCACCGCGGTGCCCAGATCGAGGCCGCCGCCCACGTTGAGCAGTTCGCGGAGGTCTTTTTCAGACTTGATGAGGCGGAAGAGGTAGCTGCGAGTGTTCTGCGATATCGCCAGCTCCGGAATCGCCGAGGCTTCCGGAACGTCGAGGCAGTAAGAGCCGCTGACCACCTTGCGGGTGATCTCGTCCATGCCCACGCCATAGCTCATGGTGGCCGCATCGACGGGAATGGACTGGAATATCTCCTCTCCCACTATAGCCGAGGTGGAAGGCGCCGCGTTGGTGGGCGGAAGGGGTTCGTTGGCCACGATATCGGCCACGTAGTCTGCTACGAGCGCGGAATCGTCGATAAAAACCTGCACGGTGGAGTCAAGCCGCTGCTGCTGCGTTGCGCCCGCCTCGGCGGAGGAAGCGTACATGTCGCCGTAGAGCTTCGTGGCGTGGCGGATGAAAACGTCGATTTCCCCATCGTCCGCGTAGCCGGATACGAGGGAGGAATCTTCCGATATTCCGAACTTCGTCTTGAGGCCCGCTTCGTCGTAGGTGCTCTGCGTGGCCAGCAGGGTGGTGAAGATTGAAATGGCTTTGGGCTCCCCGGGCAGGGAAACCAGGGTGAAACGCGCTTCAGGAGAAACCCCCGTGTCGCTCCACACCGTATCTTCGTCAACCATGAGCACAAGGGTTTTACCCTCGACATCCTCAGGATCGACTCCGAGTTTGAATCTGCCCTCTTCCGAAGTCTGGGTTGAAGGCTCTCCCGCGTTCAGGGCCAAATCCCCGTTTTGGTCGAGAAAAACCGTCGCACGGCTCAGCCCTTCCGGCCCGGAACCCGTTACGCTCTTGTCCGAAGAAGATGAAGAACACCCGGCCAATACGAGCGCTCCGGACAGCAAGGCCAGACCACAGCTTAATACCTTCGATTTCCTCATTCCCCGTCTCCCTTCCCAACGAAATACCCTTCCCGGCAAAAGCCGGGGGGCAGTTCAGAAAATATCTTTCATTGTTACACCCAATTCTCAAAACATCAATATTGTTTTATTTAATGACACTTTTAATATTTAAATATATCTTAAAATATCTATATTTTATAAATTTTTGAATTGTCATAAAATTTTTATGAAAATCATTTTCCGGGAATACCTGCGACGCGCAAACGATACTGCCCGGATGCCGGGTTATCGTATGCACGTTGCACATTTCACGCCGGAGGCCCTCCGCCCCGCCGGTTCCCTGCCTTGGGAAAGGTTGCTCACAGGTGCCGCCCCTTGACAAGCTATCCCTTTGAGCAATATATTTATTATAGTAAAGGGGAGTAGCATTCCGCCGGTCGTTCATGGCTGGAGCCCCGGCGGGCCCGACGCCGTCAGGACGGTCAAAAGACCCGGTTTCGGGATACGAATCCTGTATTTGCAAGACCTTTACCCAGCGCTTTAACGCGCCGAGGGTAAAGGTCTTTTTTATTGCCCCAGGCGAAGCCTGTAGGAGGTAAAAATGCAGGAAACGGCCTCTGTCGGAACGCCCGCGCTCTGGGCGGGTTTCATCGTCTTCGTCATCGCCATGCTCGCGCTCGACCTTGGCGTCTTTCACAAGAAAGCGCACGAGGTGCGGCCAAAGGAGGCGCTTTTCTGGTCGGTTTTCTGGATCAGCCTCGCCCTTCTCTTCAATTACTGCGTTTACTCCATGTTCGGGCAGGAAAAGGGGATGGAGTTCCTCACCGGCTACGTAATCGAAAAGGCCCTTTCGGTAGACAATATTTTCGTCTTTCTGATGCTCTTCACCTATTTCAACGTGCCCTCCACCCATCAGCACCGGATACTCTTCTGGGGAATCCTCGGTGCGCTCTTGCTGCGCGGCATCTTCATAGGCGCCGGGGCGGCGCTGGTAGCCTCCTTTCACTGGATTCTCTACCTTTTCGGCGTCCTACTGACCGTCACCGGCGCGAAGATGCTCTTTTCCGGCGACGAGCCCCATGACCCCGAGAAAAACGCCGTCTACAGGCTTTTTCGGAAAAATGTCCGCTGCACGCCGGATTTCTCCGGTCAGGATTTCATCGTGAGGTGCGGCGGCAAATGGTCGGCTACGCCCATGCTGCTTGTTCTGGTCGCCGTGGAGGCCAGCGACGTAATGTTCGCGGTGGATTCCATCCCGGCGGTTTTCGCCGTGACGAGCGACCCCTTCATCGTCTACACCTCCAACATCTTCGCAATTCTGGGCCTTCGAGCGCTCTACTTCCTTCTGGCGGGCTCTATAGCCAAGCTTCGCTTTCTCAAGCTGGGACTCAGCATGGTGCTGGTTTTCATCGGCGGAAAAATGCTCGGCGCGGGAGTCTACAAGGTGCCGGTTTCAGTCTCCCTCAGCGTAGTCGCCGCCCTTGTCGGCCTGTCCGTGGCCGCTTCGCTCCTCTACCCCGCCCCCGAGGCCTCCGCCGAAGCCGCGGAGGAATAACGAAAGACGCCGTCAACCCGGCTGGCCTACCGTGAAACATGGAAGGGCGTTTCGCATTTACCCGGCGAAGCGCCCTGTTTTTTTGCGCCTGATTATTCCCCCGCCGAATTTTGTAACCCTTTCATTTACGTGGAATCTAAAAGCCGTATTGCCAAAGGCGGGGAAATCCCTTCCCCGATTTTGAAAATCCTGCCTTGCGGCACACCACACATTTTTGGCGGAGAAGATTTCATGAAAAAAAGCGTGAAAAACCCGATCCTGGCATCAATGGCTTTTGCGGCGCTCGCCCTGCCTCTCGCGGCGTTCGCGGCGGACGACGCTCTCCAGCAGAAGGTCGACGCCCTCACCAAAGAGGTCGAAACCCTCAAGCAGCAGCCGGGCAAGTTCGACTGGCTCACCATCGGCGGCGATTACCGCTTCCGGGTCGATTCCCTCCACGCGACGATCGCCGACTACTACCAGTTCACCGGCGACCCTCTCGCCCCGGCCGCGATGAAGGAAGAGGATGTCAAAAACGACACCCTCTATACCAACCGCCTCGGCCTCAACATCAAGGCGAAGGTCACGCAGGACGTGAACCTCACCACCCGCCTTCTGATGTACAAGTCCTTCGGCAACAGCGATGCAAGCGCAACCTCCGGCACCTTTTTCGCCGACAGGGTCGGTCAGTTCGACGGAACCCAGGGCCACACCCCCGGCGACGACAAGCTTCTGGTCGATCAGGCGTTCATCACCTGGAGCAACATAGCCGACGAGCCGATCTGGTTCTCGGTGGGCCGCCGCCCCTCCACCGGAGGCGTTCCCTCCCATCTCCGCCAGAACGCGGACAAGCCCGGCAACGGCGGCATTCCCTCGCTGATGGTCGATTACGCCTTTGACGGCATGTCGCTCGGCTACGCTCCCGACATCGAAGCCCTTCCCGGAGCATACGGCAAAATCTGTTACGGCCGCGGCTTTGAATCGGGCTATGAAAAGGATTCCGACGCCGGAGCCCTTAACGACATGGATATGCTCGGCATCTCCCTCGTTCCCTACGAAACCGACCCTCTCTACCTCAACGTGCAGTGGAACCGCGGCTACGACATCATCGACGCCCCGGTCATAGCCGATTCCGCGTTCGGCCCCATGTCTCCCTCGGTCAACCTCGGCTCCATCGACTGGTTCGGCGTCACCACCCTCTCCACCCTCAAGAACGTGGGCCCCGGTTCCCTTAACTTCTTCGTCTCGGGCGCGGCCAGCGTCACCCACCCCAACGACAATCTCAGCGGCGGCATGGCGGGGCTCATGTACAACGCGGGCGAGGAAGCCGAGTCAAAGTACGGCTGGGGAGCCTACGCGGGTGCGCGCTACGACATAACCTCCACCCGCACCAAAATCGGCGCCGAGTACAACCACGGCTCCAAGAACTGGGTTGCGATGGACCACGCCTCCGACGACATGTGGACCGGCAAGCTCGGCGCGCGCGGCGACGTTTACGAGGTCTACCTGATTCAGGAACTTGACCGCAAGGCGATCGCCTCTTACAACGCCCGCGCCTTCTTCCGCCTCGGCTATCAGTACTACAACTTCGATTACACCGGCAGCAGCAACTGGGTAGGCGCTCCCCAGAAGATTTCCGAACTCGACGACCCGATGAAGCAGCAGCTTTTCGCGCCCGTCAAAAACGCCCAGGATCTTTACGCGACCTTCGAGGTCCGCTTCTAAACAAGACGACGGGGAAGGAGTAACGGACTCCTTCCCCGCCTCTTTTGGACAAAAGTCAGTCCGAAAAGGATAAGTCATGAAAAAAATCGCAGCTACAATCGTTCTCGCTCTCTTTGCCACGCTGCTGCTTTGTCAGGGGTCTCTGGCCGACGAGATCAAGGCCGTGGCCGTCATAACAAAAATAGAGCTCGCCGCCGACGGCGCTTCCGCCGTGGTCGCCCTCAAGGAAAACAAGACCGACGCCGTTATTGAAGTCCTCGTCACGGACGACCTCACCCTGGACAAGTTCAAGGACCACCGCATAGTCGTAGGCGACGAAATCAGGCTGAAGTATCAGGTCGAGGACGGCAAGAACATAAGCAAATATTTCAGGAAAACCGCCGGCTGCTGAAGCGGCCGATAATCCGGAGGCGCTACGTGAAACGCAAAATTTTAGCCGCGAGCCTTGTCGCCGCCGCATTTTCCCTTAACGCGGCGGCCGCAGAGCATCCCGGCAAGGAATCCATCGAGAAGACCGGCTACCTCGGCCCCAAAACCTGCGAGGAGTGCCATCCCGGAACGGCCAAGACTTTTCTGGATACCGTCCACTGGAAACACGCCTCGAAGGTGACGAACGTCGAGAACACCGATCCGGGCGTCGAATACGGGATGAAAAACCGCATCTATTCGATGTGCAACGGCAACGACGTGGTAAACAGCCTTAAAGAGACGCCGGCCAATTCGGCGGGAAAGAGCAAATACACCGGCTGCGACACCTGTCACCCCGGCGACGGCGTAAACGGCGTGGGAAGCGCGGGGCAGGCGGCGGAGGATTCCATCGACTGCCTGGTCTGCCATTCCGCCAAATACGATTACTCAAAGAGAAAGCCATCGAAAGGCCCGGACGGCGAAGTGACGATGGGTCAGGACAGAAGCAGGGAAGCGGCGCTGGCCATCGGCAGGCCGACGGTGAAAAACTGCACCGTCTGCCACGAGACAGCCGGCGGCGGCTACCTCTTCAAGCGCGGTTTTTCCTTCACCAAAGGAACCGACGTGCATGCCGAAAACGGAATGGGCTGCGTGGATTGCCACAAGGTAAAGAACCACAAATTTCCCACCGGCTTTGACCCCAACAACTGGGCCAACGACGGAGTGCGGCTTTCCTGCGCCGATTGCCACAACGCCGAGCCGCATAAGGACGCCGACTACAACCGCCACACCGCCCTCATAGCCTGCCAGACCTGCCACATACCGCGCACCGGCGGGGCTTTCGCCAAGGATTTCACCGTCTGGGCGAAAAACGAAAACAACTTCTACGAGCCTACAACCCTCGTCAAAGAGGCGAACGAGACGGCTCCCGTCTACGCCTGGTACAACAAAACCGTCGCCAATACCCCGTCCTTCATCGGGCCGAAGGGAAGCAGGGGCGACAAGGAATCCAAAATCTATCCCTTCAAATTCTTCGAGGGCAAGGTTTTCTTCGACAAGCTCACCGGCCAGCTCCTGGCCATGGATTTCGCCCAGCCGATGGCTAACGGAGACACCCTCGCGGGCGTCGCCTCGGCAGCAAAAACCCTCGGCATCAAAAATTACGAGCCGGTGGCCGGCTGGCAGACCCTCTACTTCGGAAGCGACCATCTGGTCACGAAAGAAAAGGCCCTGACCTGCCAGAACTGCCACGCGCCCAACGGCGTTTTGAACTTCAGGGAGCTGGGTTACTCCGGCGAGGAAACCGCAAAACTCACCAAAGCCTCGCTTTACTTCGACAAGCTCGTCGAAAAATCCAAAGAAGACTGGTAAAGGATAAATCGCCCAAAAGAAGCGGGGACGGTGTAAAAACCGGCCCCGTTTTTATTTCCCTTCCAAACCAATACCGGACTGACAAGAAATTAAACGGTATATGATTTTGAGCGATAAAGGCTATAATGTGCCATCCGGTTGAAAATTTCACATGGCAAGCCGCCGTGGCTCCACAATCTCGGGAAAAAGGGATCGCGATGAAAAAAACCTTCGTAGTTTTGCTTGCGCTAGTTCTGCTCCCGGCGATTGCCTCGGCTTCGCCCACCGGCACAAAAAAGCGGCGGCCTTTGCCCTACGAGTTCGGACGGGCGATAATGACCGTTCCGGCCGGCGAAAAGGCCACGATGCCGGAGGTGAAGTTCGACCACTGGCTCCACAGGGCAAAGTTCACCTGCAGGCTCTGCCACGTCGATATCGGCTTCGCGATGAAGGCCAACGGCTCGTCGGTCACTCAGGAGGACATCGTAGCGGGGTATTACTGCGGCGTCTGCCACAACGGAAAGCCCGGCCCCGACGGCAAGGCCGTCTTTCGGGCTTGCGAAAACAAATACAGCGAAGACGATGTAAGGGCTCGCTGCAAGCGCTGCCACAGCGTCGGAGAAAAGGTCGAACCGGCTTACAATTTCGCCAAATTCACCGAGGGCCTCCCCAAGGCGCGCTTCGGCAACGGCGTGGACTGGGAGCAGGCCGAGATTTCCGGTCTGGTAAAGCCGGTTGACTACATCGAGGGTACTTCCTTCAAGCGCCAGGCGATAAAGGACCCGAAGGACCTCGACCTCGTTTCGGGGGTCAAGGGAATGCCCGAGATAATATTCTCCCACAAGAAACACACCACCTGGAACGGGTGCGAAGGCTGCCACCCGGAGATATTCAAAGGCGTAAAGCAGGGCTCGACCACCTATTCAATGCTTGAGAATTACGAAGGCAAGTACTGCGGACAGTGTCACCTGACGGTCGCATTTCCGATGACCGATTGCCAGAGATGCCACTCAAAGCCTGTAGAATAGCGGGACTGCTCCTCTTCGCGGCGGGAGTTGCACTTCTCGCCGGGGAGAGAGTATGGGGATTTTTCCCCCTGCCGGACCTTCCCCCGCCGGAAGAGTACGGAAACGTCATCATTTCGCGCAATTCCGGGCAAAACAACGTCAAGCCCGTGTCCTTCTCGCACTGGGTGCACCGGCGAAAGTACACCTGCCGGGTCTGCCATTTCGAGCTGGAATTCGCCATGGAGGCCAACGCCACCGGGATAACCGAGACGGACAACCGGGAGGGGCGTTTCTGCGGCGCGTGCCACAACGGCGTCGAGCTTTTCGGTCACAACAAGGCCGAAGAGTGCGTCTATTGCCACAACGGCGACATCCGCATAAGCACCGACTGGTTCAGGGAGCTGGAAAAGTTCCCCTCGGGGCTTCACGGCAACATGATTAACTGGACCGAGACCTGGAAGAAGGGCCTCATAAACCCGAAAAGCCAGTTGACCATACCCGCTTTCACCAACCTCGCCTTCAGCGAGGACCTCGTAATCGAAAGCGAGTGGGCGATGGTATCCCCGGCGGTCTTTCCCCACGGGGAGCACATAAAATGGCTCGATTGCAACGTCTGCCACCCGTTCCTTTTCGACATAAAAAAGAAGTTCACGAAAAACTTCAAAATGGCGACTAACATCGACGGGAATTTTTGCGGCGTCTGCCACATGCGCGTGGCTTTTCCGCTGGCGGACTGCAACCACTGTCATCCGGACATGAGAAAGATAATTTACAAGCAACCGCAGGGGCTGAGGGAAATAGATGAAGAATGACACCGGCTGGGGCAGGATTTCCGGCGCAAGCTGCGCCGTCGTCGTACTGGCGGGAATAGCGCTCTTCTCGGCGGTCGTCTGCCACTCCTCCGAGGAGTGGAAAACCGAGTTTGAAGCGGTCTGCTCGAAAACGGATACCCTGACCGACATGCCGGAAGCCGAAATCGCCTCCCTCCTCGAACGCTGCGACAAACTGGCCACCAGCCTCGACGCCGAAGACAAGTCCTTCCGGAAGGTAAATCTTTTTCGCCTTAAGACCTGCCGCGACCTCATCTCGTTCATGCTGGATTCAAAAAGAGCAGCAAAGGAACCGGAAGAAAAGAAGTAGGGACCCTGGGCTCACGAAAATAAAAGGGGCTGCGCAAACCGCGCAGCCCCTTTTTTACGCCGTTTCCGGCCCCGCCTCAAACCCGGTCGTCATGGAGGTAAAAGCGGATCGAGGAGCCCGTGATGGAGCTTCTTCCCATGTATATAAAAACAATCATCCAGAGCGTCTGAATAAAAAGTATCATCAGAGGGCTCCACAGAACCCGGACTCCGGCGAACAGCTCGGGCTCGGCGCCGACGGTTGAGGCGTTTCCGAAAAAAGTCCCCGCGATAGAGAAAACTATCATGATTAAGGAAAGTTTTTGATAGGCGCTGAGCGCCCCCTCTCCCCTGTAGTCTTCCCTTAGCCTTTCCGACAGCACGCGCCAGCCCTGCGTTACCAGAAGGCAAAAAATAAAGGAAACGGCGTAGAATCCGAACGAAAAAAGCAAAAGGCCAACGAGCGCGCAGGACACGTAGAGGAAGGCGGTGACTCCCTGAACGGGGATTACCGGCCTGCCCTCAAGCCCGCCTTCGTAAGCGGCCTTTTTCAGGCTGCCGTGGAAAGTTACGCCGCTATTTCCGAACAGGCGGCGTAGCGGCGCCGGCGCGTCTTCGAGGGATTTCCCGTAGCAGCAGCCGAAGCTGATGCAGGCGAGCCTTCCTATCCCCTCGCCGAGGGCGTACGACGCGGCGACGGCGGAAAGTATCGGAAAGATTGTGATTTCGGGGCGGAACCACCCCATATGCGCAAAAAGCCAGTGCAGGGGAAGAAGTGCAGTAAGCCCGGCGAAAGCCGCGCCGCCCACCGTGAAGGTGTGGCGCTTGCCCTCCACCAGCCTCGCGATAATCTTTGCCGCCGGCAGGCAAACGGCCAGCAGCGCTAGACTGAAGCCGGCGATTGTCCCCGCTTCGATCCCCAGACTTCCCGCCATTAGCAAAAAAAGGGCGGTGGAGGCGGCCGTCGAAGTTGCGGTGAAAAAACCGTACCATGTGAGGTTCAGGCCTTTCCAGTCGCCTTCGGGGGTCTTCTCCAGCGGAATCGCGGCGGCAATCTGCCAGCGCTCCTGCGCCAGCCGCCGGTGCGACCAAAAAAGCAAAGCGAAACTTAACGCACCGGTTGCGGCTATCACGAGCATATTCTGAAGAACAGGGGTCATGTCTTCGCCCCCTCGAAAGACTCGTTCGCGACGGCGAGTAAAGAGCGAACCTTGATGTCCGTTTCCGCCAGCGGCACCTCGAAACCCAGGGTAAAGCGGCTGTGAACGTCCGAGCGCCTCTGGTTCCTGACGAGGTCGGGGGCGAATTTCACCCGCCCCTTCTCGAAAATCAGCACGTTTGTGCTGGAGCCGGGCATGAAAAGGCTTTTGGGCTGGCCCTTTCGCAGAAACATTTCAGGTTCGATCCGCCGGGGATTGTCATAGGCGTATTCGCTGTAGCACTGGACTATCTTTCCTATCATCATCGCAACGACCTCTACCATCGCGACAAGGCCCACTTCAGTGCCGCCGGGGACGTCGGTGTCGATCAGGGTCACCACCCGTTTGTTTTTGCCGTAGGGCGTCACTTCGGAGAGGACCGCGCCGGGATTGCACGAATGAAACCGGCCGCCCAGTTCGTATATTTCCCTTACCACGCCCGACACGGGAACGTGATTGTAGTGGTATTTCTCGGGGGTGAGACGGAATATCGCAAAGTCTCCGCCCTCGAACCTTTCGGTGAGGCCGGTTCTGTCTTCGCCCAGCAATTCTTCGAGCCGAAAGAACTTTTCCTTCAGGAAAAACTGCTTTTGCTCGGAGAGAGACCCCACAAGCACCCTTGAGTCGGAGGGACTCGCCACCTCCCGCGTTCCCCGGCAGAGCGACCTGTATTCCCAGTAGCGTATCTTTCTTTCAAAGATTTCGCGGGCCGTCCTGAACTTTTTTGGGTCGTTCAGACACTCGCCCGGCTCCATGCCCAGCGCTTTCATCCGCGCGACGGGGTTTCGGACGGCGACGCACGGAAGGCCGCCGTACATGATCGCGCCGAGGGTGCGCGTGGCTACC
Source organism: bacterium (assembly GCA_004322275.1). Classification (NCBI taxonomy): domain Bacteria; species bacterium. Next base: position 66,345 of record SCTA01000029.1, on the reverse strand, counting down.
GGCCCTGTCGCCATGCGGTAAACCCAGGGCGACCTTTCGCGGACTTCCGAGTAAATGGTGCGCAAGAGCCTGTCGCCCGCCAGGGTTTCGGCGCAAATCATGCCTGTTTCGCGATCGACGTACTGGTGCGCGAATTCGCTGAAATGATGTCTAGACAATTGCCTGCTCACGTTCTTTCCTCACGGCGACTACCGACAATATGTATTTAAGAAGACCGGTGATCGAGGCGATGCTCATCTGTTCCCGAAACAGCCCTTCTTTCGCCTCGATCGCGAGAAAGGCCAGTTTTTCCCGCTCCGCGCCGCTAGGGCCGGAGCACGGGACGACAAGGTCTATCGCTTCGCAAATCTGCTTCTCGCGAAGGCTTTCGCGGTAGTATTTCTCGGCTTCTTTGTTAAAGCTTTCGGCGTCTTTTGAAAGAGGGTTTTGTCTGCCGCCGCCGCTGATGCCGCTCAGCATTCTCTGCGAGGCGCCCGGCAATTCGCCCGACAGCCGCGCCTTGAGATCTCCGAGCAGTTCCGAAGCGCCGAGAGACTCAACCACCTCTCTCATCTCCTCTTCCAGAAAGTTGACCAGTCCCAGCCTGTATTCGTGCTGGCCGACGCGCAAACGGCCGGGGTAACGGCGGCTTTGGCGCACGCCTACGGCGCGGGCAACCAGTTTGCGCAAAAACAGATTGGGCGTGTCCGCCCTTACGAAAAAGGTTGGGAGGCCTATGGCTGCGCCGAAAAAAATCTGCCGCCGCTCGCTCTCGACGAACGGGGTGTCGGGTATGTCGGCATGCTCGATTTTTCCCGACCCCGCCAGGGCGAAGGCCGCCGCCAGACACAGCCTCTGCAAGTCGATGGCGGGGCCCAGATCGCTCCCGAAGCTTTCGTAAACGCTGAAGTGGCGGCCCTCGAAGCCGGAGTAACCGCAACCCAGAAGGTCTCTTTGCCTTATCGGTATGTACATGGACATCTTCGGGCTGAAAACGCCCATCCGCCCCAGATCCGCCTTCAGCCGGTCCCAGTTTCCGGTGTTGCCGTCAAGCGCGTGGTTCTCGTAGGTGCTCATGAGACAGACGAGGTAATCGAGAAGGCGGGCGTCCGGCACGTAATCGCCCCTGAGCTTGAGCACCGACGACAAAAGCCCGTCCAGCCATTTGGGGCCGTAAGGCGTCATGGAATGGCCCAAAAAGCTGTTGCCGGCCTTTTTCTTCCACCTTCGCCAGATCATCCGAAGGTGCGTGTAGTCGAGCTCGTGGGGCAAAAATCCGAGGATGCGCTCGGGGTGAAAATCCGCGAAGGATATCCGCCTGGGAGCGGCCGTATAGGTTTCGACGAAGAGAAGCAAAAAGTGCTCCATTATCTTCGTGACGAGGTCGCCCAGATACTTTTCCGCCGACAGGGCGCGTACGTCGGGAGCGTCTCCCAGGCTCCGGCTCAGGCAAAGGCTGCCGAGCGATACGTGCGTCCCGTTGTTGGCGAGGCTTATGTTGGAGGTGTTCGGCAAAACCACGAGGTTATGCTGGATTACTCCGGCTTCGCGAAGCTTGGGCAGCGCGTTTAGCTGGCTCCGGCTCAGCACCTCGTGACACAGCCCCATGTAGTTGTGCTTTTCTTCCCCGCGGTCCCAGCCTGAAAGACAGGGGCTCATGAAAAGCTCGCGGTAAAAGGCGTCGGAAATGTGCTCGTTGAGTTCGGTCTGCCGCACCGGAGGCAGGGGCGAGAGGTAGGCCAGCGCCCGCTGCCCCAGATTGTTCAGCTCAAAAACCTTGTTGGCGTAAGCCAGAAGAAGCTGGGTGAAAAGATAGCGGAGGGCCGTCTCTCTGGCCGTCTCGCTCCCGAGGGCAAGAGGGCCGTCTTCGCCGGAGATGTAAAAGGAGGTGGTCTCGGGAGAGGTGTTGTCGCTGAGGAAATTTGAAAGAAGTTTTTCCGCGACGTTGATTTCCTGCCCCGAAAACCCCTTTTCCCTCCCGGCGAAATCGGCAAGGGCGATTTTGAGCAGGTAGCTGACGGGTATTCTTATCCAGGTTTCCCCGTGATAGTCGAAAATGAAGCGGGAACGGTCGCTTCTGAAGCCCAGTGAAGCATCCGTTCTGTCGATGAGCATGTCCTTGTCGAACTCTGCGCGAGCCCTTGGCGAGAGAACCGAAAGGGGGAACCTCACCCAGCTGTTTTCCCAGATTCCTGAAGGATTGGACGAAAGAAAACGCTCAAGCTGGCGCACAGCCTGTCTGGGCATGTCGCCCGCTTCGGCGCGCCGGGTCAGATTTGCGAAATAGGTGCTGTTCTCTATCTCCAGAGGCAGGTCGACCTGCGCCCTGCTTCCGCATACGGCCACCTGCAACTCGGTCTCGGAGCCGGAAGTGACGTCGCCGGGGCCGAAGGGGAGCTTCGCCGACGCCGGGGAACGGTCAACCGGAAACCCAAGCCAGCCGAGCGCCTGACGGGCGCTTTTCGGCCTTATTCGCCCCTGCTCTTCCTGAACGGGCTTTTCTCTCCAGTCGATAATCCGGGCTGCGCCGTCGCTCATCGTCCCTCCACAGTCTTCGGTCATGGAAGAACGATACCTTTTTTCAATTACGGGAATGTTAATGGGAAGTTATATTCACCGGCCCTTCGGGAGCCCTAAGGCTTTAGCTTGCCTTCGGCGAATTCACCGTAAAAATTGAAATTCAGGTCGCGCCAGAGGGCCAGGAGCCAGGCGTCGAAGAGTTTGCCGGACTTTTCGGGATCTTTTTTCGTCACCTCTTCCTCTATGAAGGCGGCTATGATTTTTTCATCGGCGGTGAGGGGCCTCAAGGTCTCCGGCCAGTAAAAATCCTTCGCGATAACCGGCGGAAACTCCTCCGCCCCGGCCTTCCTGCCGTAACCGGCTTTTTTAGCGGCCTCCAGAAAAATCTTGTTCCTCACGTGCTCGCCCAGAATTTCGTACCTCGCCTGAGGAAGCTCTCGGGTCTCCCCGAGGAGTTCTTTCAGGAAATGCTCGAATGGTCTCAGTATTGCAATGGTGTCGCAGTGCATAACCTTGCCGCCTTTCCACTCTCCAAGGTTCACCCTGGTGACCGGCTTTAGCTCGGAAGCGGCTACGCCGGACAAAAACACGGCCTTGAGCTCGCCCGAATCGTTAACCAGCGCCGCGATTTTGTCTCTGGAGACTATTTTGGGGTCGTGGTAGAGGGTCAGAAGGCGCAGGGGGAAGTTGAACCGCGACCAAAGGACGCCCGGCGCGTTCGCTATGCGCTTTTCGAGGATGGTGGTGCACGCCCGGCAACTCATCCCCTCGACAAAAAAGACGGAGCGCAGGGTTCCGGGGGTTGCCAGGGCCTTGTCAAGCCCCGTAGCGTCGGCGGCGTTGGATGAAACCGCAACCGCGATAATTAAAAAGACCGGCAAAATCCACGCGAGGCTTCTCATTGGATATCCTCCTTCAAGCGGGCAATCCATGCATGAAAACGGGGCTTGCGCCAATTTAAACAGCCTTCGGATAAACAATCCTTTAACTATAATACGCCAACAATTGGCTCACCGCTCCCGGAACTCCCCCATCCCGCCGCTACGGCTACGCTTTTATGGCTTTACTGGAAATATATTTTCTTCGGCTGAAAAAAGAGGTGGAAGCGTCGTGAAAGGCGCGATTCCGGCGCTTCGCGTCCATTTTTCCGAAGAGCGGGAGGCCGGAGTTGGCTGGGCACGCAGGGGTGGGGAACTCCTTAACTACACGTTGTGATTCCTGAAAAACCTCACCAGCCGCTGGACCAGCGGTAGCCGAGAAGAAGGCCGCCGGTAATGCCGCCGGCGTTTACGTATTCGTCGCCGTCGAAGACCGGGACGTAGGAACACCGAAGGTCTACACCGAGGTTCACCTTCTCATTGTACGTGTAGACCACCCCCGCGCCGGCGAAGACGCCGATGCCCGTGCCGGAGCCGTCGGTGGCGGATTCAAAGTCGTTGGTGTAGGTCACCAGGGCGAGTCCGCCCGAAAGGGAAGGTGTTATCTCGGGATAAGCGTCGATGACGTAGTTCTTTTTGAGCCCCAGCTGCCCTTCGAGAAGGGTCGTCTTCATGTCGAGGCCGTCTTTGGTGCCCGAATCGGTCGAGTAGAAGAGCGACGCCACCAGATCGGCGAGGAAGTAGGAGGGAACGAAAGTTATATCCGCGCCTATCTTCGACATTCTGTCATTGGGGGACCAATCGGCGGAGTCGAGCTGTTCCATCCCGATAAAGAGGTTCAGATCGACGTAATCGGGCCTCATATCGGTCTTTTGTTTTGCGTATGTCGTCAGGGGAAGGAGAAAAAGGAATGAAAAGACAAGGGCAGCGCCGGATATTTTCCTTTTCAAGCGTGACTCCTTTAACGCCCGGTGCCCTTTATGAAAAATGAAGCCTGCCGGTGCAATGTAAGCGAAAGCAACAAGACAAACAAAGGCGGGCGCGGGCACGTAGAGGCTCCGCACAGACCGCCAGATACAGGTTCGTGAATTTATCACAGGATAAAAGGATAAACAATCGGCGGAGAGACCAAAAAACCCGCCTGATGAAATATTCGCACATAAAACAGGTTCCGGCGGACTCAGGAGGAGTCTTTCGCCGAATCGAGCGCGCTGCGAATCTTTACCGCCAGGTCGTTCAATATCAGCGGCTTGGGAATGAGGCCGCTTATTCCGGGTCTCAGGAGGATATCCTCGCAATCCCCCGAGGCGTAGCCGGTGGAGAGGAGAATGGGGATATTTTCTCTGAACTCCAGCAGACGCCTTGCCAGTTCGTCCCCGTTCATCACCGGCATCGTCAGGTCGGTTATAACCAGATCGAAGGATTCCGGCTCATCCGCGAATATTTTAAGGGCGTTTACCGGGGACTGGCAGGTAACTACGGTGTAGCCGAGCTTTCCGATGAGATGCCTGGCCAGTTCGATAACGGGCTTTTCATCGTCGATGAAGAGTATCCGTTCAGCGCCGATGGGTAGAATGAAGTCGGCCTGATTGTCCGGAGCCTGCTGTTTGTCGAAGCGCGGAAAGTAGACGTGGAAGGCGGTTCCCTTTCCGGCTTCGCTTTCGACGTAGATAGCCCCTCCGTGGCCTCTGACTATGCCATGTACGACCGAGAGCCCCATCCCAGTCCCCTCCCCCTGCGGCCTCGTAGTGAAAAACGGCTCGAAAATCCTGTCGATTACGTTCGGCGGGATACCGTGGCCGGTGTCTCTCACTATGAGTCGGACAAAGCTCCCCTCACCGAGGTTGGGTATGGCCGAAGCCATCTTCCGATCGACCTCGACGTCGGAAAGCTCGACGTAAAGCTCGCCGCCGTCCTTCATCGCGAGGCCGGCGTTGGTGCACAGGTTCATCAGCACCTGATGTATCTTGGTCGGGTCGGCCATAACCGCCGAGCGGGATTCGTTCTGCGTTTTTATCGCTATCGAAGCCGGAAGGGAGGCGCGAATCAACTTCAGGACTTCGCCCACCAGAGGCCTCATGTTGAGGAGTTTCTTTTCATCGGGAGCCTGCCGCGAAAAAGACAATATCTGCCTCACAAGCTCCTTGGCTCTCTCTCCGGCCTTCAGCACCTCGCCGAGGTAGGATTTCAGCCGCTCGTTATCCTTCGACTCCATAGTTGAAAGCTGGGTGTAGCCGATTACGGCGGTAAGGATGTTGTTGAAATCGTGGGCTATTCCGCCCGCGAGAGTCCCTATCGCCTCCATCCTCTGGGCTATGGCAAGCCGGGCGAGAAGCTCCTCCTCCTTTGAAATGTCCCGCTGTATGGAGACGAAATTGACCACGGCGCCCGACTCGTCGCGCACCGCCGAAAAGGTCGCCTCAACCGTGAATTCGCGTCTCAGGGCCGAGCGGCAGGAGAGCTTCCCGTGCCAGGTGTCCGACTCGCACGCGCTCTTTAAAATTTCGCCGATGATTTCACCCTGGCTGGAAGAGCAGCCCAGGTCTTTGAGGTTGGCGTTCGTCGCCTCCTGGAAGGAACGGCCCGTCATCTGCTCGTAGGCCGGATTGACGAACTGCACGTCCCCGGCGGGTGAAGTGATTATGACCGCCTCCTTGGCCTGCTCTATGGCCTGGGCCAGCTTTCGGAGGGCGCTCTCGGTGTGCTTTTGTCTCGATATGTCGAAACCCACGCAGAGTATGAACCCTTTTTGTTCGTGGTCGATGCGGGTGGCGGAAACGAGGTGGGGGGTTTCGACTCCATTCTTGTCGATGAGGTGAATTTCCACCGACCCTTCGCCCTCGCTCCAGACCCTTGCAAGCTCCTTTTTCGCTGTATCGCTGTCCTTTTTCGCCACCAGGCTCTCGCCGAAGCTCTCTTCGCCGTTCAAAAGCCATCTGGTTCCGAACACCTCTTCCATGTTGCGGTTCCAGAAGACCGGCTTGCCGTTTTCATCGAAGACGCAGGAGACGCCGGGAAGGCAGGAGAGCAGGGCCAGGGAAAAATTTCTCTCTCCCAGAATCTCGCTTTGCGCCCTCTGGTACTCGACCTCGTGGGCGGTGCGGAAGGCCACTATCTGAAGCACGTTTTCTATGAGGGTGGTGTCGTCCAGTTCGCTTTTCGCCATAACCGCGACGAGCCCCAGGGGATTTCCCTTTGAGTCGAAGGTTGGGACGCCTACGTAGGATTCGATACCCATTTCCCGCAGGAGAACGTCCTCCGGGAAAGCGTCGGCGACCCTGCTCTTATAGACGCAGGTTGCCTTTCCGACTACCTCCTCGCAGGGAGTGCCCGCGAGATCGTATTCCATCGGCCCCACTGGTCTTCCCTCGGCCCACATGGCGACGACCTTCGCCTTTCTGGAGTCGGGAGAAAGCTCGCTTACGAAGGCGAAGTCCACGTTAAGACAGGAGCAGAGAAAGGCGACCAGCTTGCCGAGAAACTCTTCGCCGCTCTCGCTAAGCTTCGCCTGGGCGATGAAATACAGAACCTCCTCCACCTTCTTGCTGTGGGAGAGGTTCCGCACTTCGGAGATCGCAAGAAGCTTGCCCAGTTCGGCCTGGGTTTTCTTCAAAGCGGCCGTTACTTCTATTCTGGCGCACAATTCGCCCTTGACCACGGGCTTGCGGATAAAATCGACCGTTCCGGCCTCAAACCAGCCTAAAAGCTCCGAAAACTCGTTTACGGCCCCCATCAGGATTACCGGGAATCTCCCCGGGCAACGCCCGGTCCTGAGCTTTTTCGCGGCCTCCCGGCCGGACGCCGCCGCCATGCCGGCATCAAGCAATATGACAAGGCCGGCGCCCGCGCCATCCATGATTTTATTGGCCGCCGTAAGGGAAGCGGCCCGGTGCGCCCTGTATCCTTTTTTTGAAAGCATCTCGCTAAGATGCACTGCATTGGAGTCGTTGCCGTCAACAACCAGTACCTCTGTACGCGGCGCCGCTATCATCAAATTCTTCCGCCTCCCCCTGGAATAGTGTTTACCGCTCCGCGCGGATTTTGTCTTACCGATAAAGAAATAGATTTAAAGCATGGATCTCGGTTAACTCCCGCGGCAGGTATTCAATGAAATGAATCCGTCAAAAGTGGTTTTTCGGCGTGTCCGAGAGAATTTCCTCTATCAGTCTGGAGAGGTTATCCCAGTCTATCGGCTTAAGGAGAAAAGCCTTCGCCCCGAGCACTCCGGCCTGCTCGATATCCATTATGTCGCTGTAGCCGGTGCAAAGTATCACTTTCGCGCCGGGCCGCGTATCGAGGATGTTTTTCAAAAGCTCCTTGCCGGTGAGGGAGGGCATCGTAAGATCGGTTATCACGAGATCGAAGCTGTCCGGGGTCGCCCGGAAGGTTTCGAGCGCGGCGACGCTGCCGGTAAAGGAGGAAACCCTGTAGCCCCAGCTCGCGAGCATCTGTTCCCCCAGTTTGGCTATCGCGGCGTCGTCGTCCACGAACATCACGGAGTGGGTTCGGTGGGAAGCTTTTTCCTCGGCCCCGGAGGAGTCGAACCTGCCGACTTCGTAGTAGGGCAGGTAAATGGAGAAGGTCGTCCCCTGCCCCGGTTCGCTTTGGACCATTATCCCGCCGCTCAGGGTCTTGACCACTCCGTGCACCACTGCCAGACCGAGGCCGCTCCCCTTTCCCACCTCCTTGGTGGTGTAATAGGGCTCGAAAATCCTCGCCACGGTGTCGGCGGACATCCCGCACCCGGTGTCGCGTATCATCAGCTTGACGTAGCTCCCCTCGGGCAGATTCAGCGTTTTTGCCTTTTGCCCCTCGACGCGGGTCAGCCCGACCTTCACCAGGAGCATCCCGTCCACTTCGCCCATGGCGTCGCGCGCGTTGGCGCAGATGTTCATGAATATCTGGTCGATCTGAAAAGGTTCGGCGAAGACGACGCATTCTCCGTCTTTGGCCAGGTCCTCGATTATCTCTATGGTCGAAGGCATCGAGGCCCGAACCAGCTTGAGGGTCTGGCGGATAAGATTCGCCATGTCGATCGGGGTCTTCGGCGCGCTTATCCTCCTTGTGAAGAGAAGTATCTGCTTGACCACGTCTCTGGCCTTCCGGGAGGCTTCGAGGACGTAAGAGAGGTTTTCGTGGTTTACCGTTCCGGGGGACTGGTTTTTAAGGGTCATCTCCGTAAAGCCGGAGATCGTCATCAGGAAATTGTTGAAATCGTGGGCGACGCCTCCGGCCATCGTCCCCAGGGCCTCCATCTTCTGCATCTGGGCGAGGCGCGCCTCCATGTCAATGCGCTCCTCCTCAACCCTTTTGCGCTCGGAGATGTCCTGAAAGAGCAAAAGGCTGATATCCCCCTGTGAAAAGGCCCCGATGGACTCGACGGGGATGGTCTCTCCGTCAAATCTTCGTATCCTGAATTCCACTCTCTCTTTTTTGAATTTTACGCTCGCATCGCTATTTACGGTGAGAAGGCGGCTGTCTGTGCCGGGGGTGAAGAATATCTCGCCGATGTAGCTGGACAGCACGGTGGCTATCCCGTTCGCACCTATTATGTCGAGAGCGTGTTTGTTGGCCTCGACAATCGCTCCCCGCGAGTCGATAGCCACTATCCCCATGGGGGCCATCTCGAAGAGCTTCCTGTATTTGACTTCGCTTTGCCCCAGAGCCATTGCAGAACGCTTGCGCTCTATGCCGAAAACGATCCTTTCGGCGAAAAAATCCAGAATCAACCGCGCCGCGGGGGATTTTTTCAGGGGATTGCCGAAGAAAAAGGCGAGGATGCCGACCACCTTCCCTTCAAAATCCTTCAGCGCCACGCCGATGTACGAATTGTTCCTCACCAGAACCCGGAGCGGCTCTATGTTGAAGCTATCCATAACCCCGCACTCGAAACCGCACATCTTCCCCGCAAGCACCTGCTCACACGGGAATTTCGGCAAGGGTGACGTGTTTTCAATGAATTTTTTCTCCTCCAGGTCCACGAGGAGGGATTTCATCGTCGCGTCGCGGGTCCAGTCTCTTTCGCTTATGAGCACGTAGTCGGCCCCGGCGGTCATTCCGAGGTGAAGGTAGAGGCGCTTAAGGAACTCCGGGTCGGCGTTGGTTTCCGTTTCCCGAAAGGCGTGGATTATCTCGGCCTGCTGCTCGTAAAAATAGCTCGAAGGTATGGAGAGGGCGGTAAAGCCCGCGACCTCTCCGCCGGGTCCGGTTATTTTGTTTATCCTGCAGATGAACGAGACCTTGGTCCCGTCCTTTCTGAGGAAGATGACGTTGAAGCAGGTCTTGCCCTCACCCGCCGCAACATCCTTGCCGAATTGGGACAAAAGGCAGCCGCATTCGCTTGGGGCCGCAAAAGCCGTTATCGGCTGTCCAATCAATTCTTCGGGGCGGTAGCCGAGCATCCCGTAAACCGACTCCGAACAGTAATCTATTGTCCCCCCCGCGCCGGTGCGCCAGAACCAGCAGGAGAGGTTTGCGCCAATCTCCTCAAGGAGAGGCCGGCCGTTTTTTCTTGTGCCCATTTTTCGTCCCCGAAAAGTTAAAACAGTTAACGCAAGCCGTACCCGGCGGCCTTTCTCTTCATCGTGGAAAGCGATATTCCTAGTACTCGCGAAGCCCGCGTAAGGTTTCCACCGCTCAGTTCGAGCGCCCTTCGGATGTGCTTTCTCTCGACCTCTTCGAGGGAGGGAAAGGCTTCCTCCCTTTCCTCGTAAAGTTCCGGCTCCACGGCCGGTTTTTTCCTCTGGGCGGCGAGAAAGGGGGAGAGTCTGTAGGCCGGACCCGATTGAACCAGTACGGCGCGTTCGACGACGTTCCGAAGCTCGCGCACGTTGCCCGGCCATCCGTATCCCCTCAAGGCGGCGCCTTCCCCGTTTTCAAGGGAAGCAAAAGAGTTTTTGGAGAACTCGCCCAGGAAGGAGAGCGCCAGAATCTCTATCTCTTCTTTTCTTTCCCGAAGAGACGGAAGCTGGATCGAAAGGACGTTGAGCCTGTGGTAAAGGTCGCTGCGGAAGGTCTTTTCTTCGACGGCTTTTTTAAGGTCTACGTTGGTGGCGGCGACTATGCGCACGTCGAGCTGCCTGTCGCGCTCGCCTCCGAGCCTCCTTACCTTTCTTTCGTCGAGGACGCCGAGGAGCTTGGGCTGGAGGTGGAGCGGCATGTCCCCGATCTCGTCGAGGAAGATCGTGCCCCCCTCGGCCATCTCGAAAATTCCCTTTTTAGAGGCTCCGGCGGAGGTGAAGGAACCCTTTTCGTAGCCGAAAAGCTCGGATTCGATAAGGGTTTCGGGGACGGCGGCGCAATTAAAGTTGACGAAGGGGCCGGACGCTGAGGAGGAGCGGTAGTGAATGGCCTTGGCGACGACGTTCTTTCCCGTACCGGTCTCGCCGGTTATCATGACCCCGACGTCGGATCTGGCCGCGAGGCCGATGAGTTCCCTGACCGAATCGAGACCGATGAAATCCCCCTGGTCCCTGACTCTTTTTATCTCGGCTTCGGCGGAATATTTTTGCAGGCACTCTATCTTTTCGAGGGAGATGGCGCGAAGGGCCTGATCGACCCTTATTTCAAGCTCGGCGAGCTCCACGGGTTTGCAGAGGTAATCGAAAACCCCCTTCTTGACCGCATCAACGACCTGCTCGATGTTGGGAAAACCCGTTATGAGGATTATCTTTGTCTGCTCGTTGGCCTCCAGAATTCTGGGGCAGAGGTCTATGCCGCAGCCGTCGGGAAGCTGCTGATCCAGAAAGGCTACGTCTATCCGTTCGTTTGAAGCGGCGGCGAGCCCTTCCTTGCAGTTTTTGGCGGTGAGGACGCGGTACTTCTTCTCGAAATGGCGCTTTATCAGGGCCAAAAAGAGAGAGTCGTCATCGATTATGAGAATGGTGTACTTTCTCATTACCCGTGCCTTCCTGAAAAGCCCTGAGGAGTTTCCCCCAGAGCGCCCTAACTTTAAACACCCCCAGAGGGCGGCCGTAGTCGATATCGTGTTATTCTCGCGGCAGTTTAAGACGTACCGTAACTCCTTCTCCCTCGCTGCTTATGAGGTCGATAGTTCCATTCATGGAGGCCATCAGCTTTCTGGAAATAGCGAGTCCAAGCCCCGGAACCCCCGTCTTTGTGGAGAAAAAAGGCTTGAAGAGGTTCTTCTCCTCTATTCCGCATACCCCTCCGCCGTTGTCGGAAAAGGTGATTATCACCTCGTCCTTTCCGGCGGTGGCTTTAAGCTCTATCCGCGGCGCTTCGCGCTTCGCCAGAGCTCCGAGGGAGTTGGAATAAAGGTTTGAAAGAACCTGGGTCAGTCCCCTCGAATCGAAATTGCAGCTCTTCACCTCCTCCTCCATACCGAGGGTGAAGGCGATATCCTTCGATTTGCACTCCTCTTTGAGCGTCTGCCCGAAATCGGTGAGGAAACTCCTCAGATTCCCTTTCTTCGGCCTTGTCACCTCGAAGGTTCCGAAGCTCTTGAGCGAGCGAAAGAGATTCTCCGCCCGCGACAGCTCGCCGAGGGCTCTCTCAAGATATTCCTTCACCGTCGCCTCGTCGAAGGAGGCGAGGTTGTTGCGAAGAACGTTTATGGCCATCTTGCTCGAATTGACCTGATTGCCGATCTCGTGGCGGATACCGGAAAATGCGTGGCTCAGGTGCTCCGAGACGGATTTCGCCTCGGCCAGGGCTATCTCCTTCTTCCTGTCGGTAATATCGCGAAAATCCTTGATGATTCCGGCGAACTTACCGTCCGAATGGTGAAGGGGCGAGGTCGTCAGCAGACAGACGACGTCGTCCTTCCTGTAATTTTTCCTCACCACTTCCCTGTTTTTTGCGACCTTACCCTTGCGGGCCATGTCTATGCTGCAAAGCCCGGTATCGCAGTCGGGACCGGGAAAGATGTTGAAGCATTTCGCTCCTATCATCTCCTGCCGGGGATAGCCGATAAGCTCGACGAAGTTTTCATTGACTCTGGTTATTACGCAATCGTTGTCGATAACGCAGATAGCGCCGCCGGATCCCTGAAAGAGCTGTTCGAGTTCGAGGTTTGAGCGCAGAAAATCTCTTCTGGCGATATAGCGCTCGGTCGCGTCGGTCATGGTGAGGATTATGTCGTGAGCGTCTTCCATGACCGGAAGCGCCGTTATCAGAACCTTGTAAATTCTTCCCCTAAGCTCGAAGGGGAACTCAAGGGGAGGGAAAGCGGGGTTGAGGCGGGCGGAATTCAGCGCCCTGTCCAGCCTGCTTTCCTCCGGCAGTTCCAGACATTCGTTTATCTGCAGGCCGATTACTCCCGAGATGCGGCGCCTCAGGGTTTCGAGAGCCTTGTCGTTCGCGTAGACGACCTTTCCGGAGTTGTCGATCTCGAAAACCATCCCCGGCAGCGCGCCGTAGACGCAGGAAAGCCTCCTCTTCAGCGCCTCCACCTTTTTGCTGTCGGCCCGGGGCTCCCACCCTTCCCTGCAGACCAGCAGACCCTCGCCGGAGGGGATTGCCCCCTCGTTCACGCAGCGTTCCCAGGCCTTTACAACGAGAGAAAAGGTATCTCCCGGCGGAGCCTTGGCGATCACCGCGTCGGACATGGACGTTATATAGGGATTTATGCAGTGGGGGTCGCTGCTGAGGAGAAATATTCTCGCCTCAAGCGGCTTTTCCCTGTCCCGGAGGCAGCGGATGATGGTGTCGCTTTCCACCTTGCTGACGAAAGAGCCGAGCAGAACCGCGTCGAAGGTGTTTTTAGCGAGCTCCAGCGCGGTAAAACCGTCGTTGGCGACTTCGACCAGAAAGCCGCGCCCGGAAAGGAGCTCCGAGAGGGCGGCTGTCCATTTCCTGTCTTCGTCCGCGAGCAGGAATGAGGGCGCGCGAACGCCTCCGGACGTTTCAGGTTCGGAGATCATCTTATCCATTCCAATCGCCTTGCCGGCAAATGCTTCATATCAGGTTAGCGGCGGGCCGCGAGTTCTTCTTCGCGGCCCGCCCCGACCATACCGTTTAGACTCTGAAGGAATCGGCGAGATCGGCTATGACCGAGCCGATGCGGAGCTTGGCCATGCCGATGGAGGAGTCCTTCGCGAGGACCAGCACCAGGTGGACGTGAGCCTTGCCGGGCTGGGACTTCAGGGGGTCGGTGCCTTCGTTGAGGCAGCGGACCAGAATCTCGGAGCGCTCGCCTTCGACGTGAACCATCTGGCCCCTGCCGGCGCCCATTTCGAGGGAGGCCTTCTGCGCGTTCAGAAGGACGTTGTTGGCGAGGACGCCGATGGACTTGAGATCGATCTTTTCGCCGCCGTAGAGGGCGAGGACTTCGCCGGTGGGGGTGAAGCAGGCCGCGCCCATGAAACCGTCGATCTGCGAGAGTACTGCCATTTTGTCTGCTGAGCTCATGGTTTTCTCCTTCATTGGGGTTCGGGTTAACGCAAATGCGGCTCGACCGGATAGGGACTAGCTCCGGACCGATTCGCTTGCAAATAAGTTCATCTTTATCTTTCCCATCGCTATCTCGCCGGATTCGTCGAGAATCAGGCTGAGAAAGATGCGGTTGTCTTCATCCGGCTCGTCGGCGCTGAGGCATTTGGAGAGCACGTAGCCTTCGTTAGTCTCGACCTCGACGATTTTGCAACGGCCAAGGTCGGCCTTCTCGCAGAGTTTTTCAGAGGCCTTCTGCAGTTCGATGAGGACCGGCCCGGCCTTGTCGAGATTGAGCCTGTTGCCCTCGATCCAGGTCCCCTTTTCCTTCGAGCCCGAAAAGAGGCCCGCGCCCAGAAAGCCGGTGACGGCCTCGAAATCGCGCAGCCGAAGCTGAAGACGCGCCCAGTTCAGGTCCGCCTTGTCGTCGCTTGTCTTTTTTATTCCGCGAGCCCGGGCTTCGGCCATCTCCTCGGCCTTGGCCAGTTCCCGGGCTTCGGCCATTTCCCGCGCTTGTTCGAGTTCCTGCGCCGTTGGAGTTTCCGGGGCCGCTTTCTCCGGATTCGGAGACCACTTGAGTTCCTCGGCCGCCTCTTCCAGAACCATCAGTCCGTAATCGGGAAGATCGGACTCCTGCGATTCGTCGTAGCGGCGATGGGCTTCGAGTATCAGGTGGCTGACGGGGATGCCTATCTCGCCCCTGGTCTTTCTGCACCGCGAGCTTATTTCTATCTCGGCATTCTCCCAGCAGATCATTTCGAGAGCGGCGTCGGCGCCTTCGGTCTGCCCGACCTCCGCCTGCAAAAGCTCGCCGGAAAGAAAGTAAAGCCAGCCGGTTCTCTTGCCGGACTTGACCTTTATCGTGTAGGTCTTTCCTTCCATCTCGACGAGTTGGAGGAAGGTGGGCAGAGCGATGCCCTTCAGAAATCCGGCGGAATCGGAGGAAAGCTCTTCGATTATCTTGTTTGCGAGGTCTTCGAGGTCGATGGGCTTTTCGAGGAATTTGGAGCACCCGAGGCCGCGGGTGGTTTCATAGGCGTTGGGGGAGGGATAGGCGGTCATTACTATGACGGGGAGGTTGGGGAATTTCTTGCTCATCCTGGCAAGAAGCTCCATTCCGTCCATTTCAGGCATTCTGAGGTCGGTGACGACGAGGTCGTAATGCTCGCCTTCGAGTTTCTCCAGCGCTTCGCGTCCGTTTACGGCCATATCCGCGGTGAACTGATCGGAGTACGCCTTTAAACCTTCCAGAAGGCTAAGGAGAAAAAGCTTTTCGTCATCGACTATAAGCACACGCTTCATGTGTGACCTCCTGCGAGTCTATACAGCAAAGTGCGTGCCAAGCCTGAAAAGCTTTATAAGCTATTGTTTTTATTCGTCTTTTTTATTTACTCCTCTAAAATGTAAAAATAATATCCAAATTGAACCGCTCATAATGAGCCAAGAGTCCATTTTGGACTGCCGGATTTGCCAAGTAAAGAACCAAATTTTGTGGGATTTATGGCTTTTGATTGTCTGAGGAGGCAGGAGGGGGTTTTATCCAGTTGTCGGGAAGAGCGCTCGCTTCGCCAACGGAATATCCTTTATCTTCAATGATTTTTTTGAGGGCTTCAACCCTTGACCGGGGATCGGGGTGGGTCGCCAGAAATTCCGGAGACGATCCCCCCTCCCTTGCCGCCCTTTCAAAGAATTCGGTAGCCCCGTTTGCATTTCCGTAACGGGCGACAATGGTTTCGAGGGCGAAGCGGTCAGCCGCCTCCTCCTGCGAACGGGAATATTTGAGGGAACCGATGGTGAGCGCGCCGCCGATGAAATTGTCCACGGCTTCCTCCTCCCCCATCACCAGCGACCCCAGAAAAACCAGAATCAGTCCGCGCCCCAGAGAGCGGATATGGTCCCTGTTGGCCTGATGTCCCATTTCGTGGGCCAGAACCATGGCGATTTCATTTTCACTGGCGGCCTTGTCCAGAAGCCCGGAGTAGAAAAATATCCTGCCGCCCGGAATAACGAAGGCGTTTTCCTCTTCGCTTTCGATCACTCCGACGAAAAGGGGGCCCGTGTCTACGGGGGCGTTTTTCCTAAGCTCTTCGGAGAGGGCGGCCAGATATTCTTCGCGTCCGTCCTCGCTTGCGGGGAGTTTGAAGGAATTGCCGATGGCCCTCTCCAGCCCCGTAGGCACCCAGGGAGCCCCGAAATCCACGAGGGGCCCGAGCAGCGCGTAAACAAGGGCGACGACGGCGATTATGCCGCCGGCGAGGAGAGCGAATTCTTTCAGGGGATGGATATTGGATACGTTGACGTTTCCGTCAATTTGCTTTGGGCGGTACTTCATCCAGCCACACAGCCGTTCCGTACGCCAGAGCCTCGACGCAGGTGACGCTACCAGATTTCCGGGAGGCTTCGTTGCCGATGTTGGCCGTCTCCAGCCTCATGCCCATGATGACGTAGGCCCCGCCCGCCTGCTGTTTCATTCTTACCACGGCTTCGCGGCGGGCGCGGTCCATGAGCGATTCGTACGCGACTACCCTTCCCCCCACGAGAAAGCGAAAACCGGCGAGAAGTCTTTTGAAGTAATCGGTGGAAATTACCGCGCTGCCCGTTACCATCTTTGTTTTTCTGAAGCGCGAACCCGGAGGAAAGGAAAGCCCCTCCTCCATTGTAACTATGGGCTGGGAGAGCATGGAGTTCTCCCTTCGGCAAAGCGATTCAAAATGATTTTTCTCGGCTATCGATCCCGCTACGAACCCCAGCGCGAGCAAAAAGAGGAACACTCCGATATCCCACATGGGACGGCCTCAAGCTTCTTTTTCGAGTTTTACGGCGGTTCCGTAGGCGAAGAGCTCCGCCGCGCCCTGAGCCACGGAGGAGGTGGCGAAACGCACGTTTATCACAGCGTTCGCCCCCAGGCTCCTGGCCTGAGTCACCATGCGGTCGGTCGCCTCCTGGCGGGATTCGCAGAGAAGCTCGGTGTAGCCCTTGAGCTCTCCGCCGACAAGGTTTTTGAACGACGCGGCAATGTCCCTGCCGATGTGCTTGGACCTTATCGTGCTGCCCTGAACCATCCCGTAATGTTCCGAGATGCGCATTCCGGGCACGTAGGGAATCGTAGTAACTATCACCTGATCCTCCTTTTAGCCGCTTTTTCCTGTCCTGCCGCGTTACATGCAATCGATGTTTATTTCTTTCTTCGCTTCAGGAGAGGCTTTATGTCGGCTATCGGGTTATCGAGAAGGTTGATCTCGCATTTCGAGGGAATTCTCGTTATGGAGCTGATATCGGTAATCTTGTTGAATTTGAGGTTCAGCGAGACGAGTCTCGGCAGAAAAGCCAGCGGGGTCATGTCGACGATGCCGTTGTTGGAGAGGTTCACGGATTCGAGAGTGAGAAGGCTCTCTATGCCGGCGACACTCTCGATCGCGCTTCCCTGACAGTCCAGCACGCGCAGGTCTCTGAAAAGGTCCTCCGTCAGCCTCGCCCCTTCGGGAACCTTCGCCGCCGCGCGGACGCACCTTTCGAGATTTTTATCGTTGAAGTGTATCAGGTAGGGAGCTTCCGAGGCCTTGGGAGCGGTTTTGGGCGCAACTGCCGCCGCCTCGGCCTCGGCTTTCGCCTTTGCGGCGGCTTCGGCCTCGGCTTTCGCCCTTGCCGCCGACTCGGCTTCAACTCTCGCCTTTTCCTCGGCTGCCTGACGAACCCTCCTTGCCTCTTCTTCCGCAGCAGCCCTGGCCTGAGCCTCCTTAGCCTCGGCTCTTGCCCTTGCAGCGGCTTCCCGGCTTATCCTCTCTTCCTCGTCCGCTTCGGCTTTCGCCTTTTGGGCCGCGAGGAGATCATCCTTATTCTTCTGAGGTTTGACCGTCTCAGCCGTTTTCCGGGCTTTTTCGGCCTCCAGCGCCTTTTCCCCGGCCATCTTTTCGGCGCGTTCGGCTTCGGCCCGAAGCGCCTCGGCTCTCGCGCTTTTTTCCCCGGCTGCCTTCGACTCGGCCTCTTCGCGCTCCTTCAAATCCGCCAGGGCCTTGCGCTCCTCGGCGCTTGGCCCCGGGGAATCGGCGCTAACGCTCTTTTTAGGGGCGCTTTCAGCGAAAGCGGCAGGCGCGGCTTCGGGTTTTTGCGACGTGAAATAATAGCCCGCTCCGCCCGCCAGCGCGAGCGCTGCGACAACCACCCAGACCAGAGAGCTTCTGCTTTTGGATTGCTCCCTGACGGGTGGAGGCTGTTGGGGAGCGGCGGGAGCTGCCGGAGTCGCCGCCGTTACGGGTTTTGGCGCAATCGGCGAAGTTTCGGCGGGTTTTGCGATAAAATCTTCAAGGCGCGGCGGGGCTGCAGGCTGCAAAACCTCTGCTTCCGGCTCGGGTGAAACGCTTTGCGCGTGAGCTGCGGTTTCGGCTGCGCGCGCTGTCTCCTGCGAGGTCGCGTCGTCCACAATCTGGTCGAAAAGATCGTCGATCGAACCGAAACCGAGAGACTCGGCGAGAGATTCGGGGTGAGCGGGGGAGATTTTCGACGACGCCGCAACCGGCTCTTGAACCGGCTCGCTGACAGCCATCGCAGCCGCCTGTTCCCGAGCGGGCGAAGTAACCTCAACCTCTTCCTGAATTGCGGGCAACGCCTCTTGCTCTTCGGGAATCTCGAAGCTGGTTATCAGTTCGTCCAGCGAAGGGAATTCCGTAAACTCTTCCGAAAAACCGGTTACCGGAGCGGCGCTGGCTTCAGCCGCGGCAAAGGGAGCGAGTTCGTCCTCGATTCTGAAGGGGCCGAAACAGCCCGCGCAAAGCTCGGAGGAAGGAACTTCGTCGAGGGGGACGTATTCGGTTTCTTCTTCGCTTCCCATCAGGCCGCAGGAGGTTACGAGCCCCTCTTCGCCCGATATCGTGAAAAGATGGTATTCGCAGCCGTCGGCCTCGCCTTCGGCGTTGCACAATTTAACCGCCTTCTCGGGCAAGACCACCGTCATCCCCACCCCCTGGGCGGAGTTTTTGGTCCCGGCGGAAAAAAGCGACGCGAAGCAGGTCTGGCAGGTGTCCTCTGTCTGGATAAGCGCTATAGGGGCCTGGACGACCTCTTCTCTTCTTCCCATCGCCCCGCAGGACATGAGCACCATGTCCTCGCCCTCCATCACCTTCAGATGAAACCCGGCGTCGCTTCCGGGGTCCTCCGTTCTTTCAAGACGGTAGGCGATCTTCGGAGCCGTAATTCTTGCCATTTGAACTCCTCAAAATAAACAAACCGGCCGGAAAAAGAACTCCGGACCCGTTGGGGGAAATATGATGTTTTTCGGCTTCTGAATTGAAGTTAACGAATAGTCTTAAAAAAACGATTTACCCCTGCCCCCCGCAGGACGCCCCGGCCCGAAGTTAACGTATTTTATATGAAATTCAAGCTCCGGCACAAGAAGAGCCTTTACGGTGAAACAATCTCTCCCCTCATGGTTATTTACAACAGGTCAGTCCCGAATCATTTCTTTTAAAAATCGCCTCCCTTCTTATGAAAGGCAAGCCTCAAAGCCGGGCCGGCGCCCTTGACAGTTACCCCGGCGACACTAAGCTTTGAAGAAGAACGACAAGCGTTTACGCCCTGGCGGAAAAAGGAGGAGACACCATGAAACGGATTGCGTACGTTCTGGCGATTGTTCTTTGTCTGGCGGGTGTTTCATCCGCCCAGATGATGGAGGACGGCCCCATGCGCGACATGATGGGAATGGCCCCCGCCGCCATGCCGGAGGCCATTTGCGCCGAGTTGATGGCGGCATGTCATGGTGATCTCGGCCAACTGGGGCTTTCGCCCCAGGTTCTGGAGTCCATCGAAGACAACCGCTTTGAACTGCGAAAGAGCGCCATCGGGATTGTAGCGGATCTTCAGATATCGCGCCTCGAATTAAGCCGGATTATGAGAAAGAAGGGATTCGATCCGGCCTCGGCCAAAAAGAAAGCGGAGGAGATAACCCAAAAGCAGTTGGAGCTTATCTCCAGACACCTTGAGTTTCTCTCCTCTCTGGGCTCAAAACTCACGGAGGAGCAATGGAAAAATCTACTTAGACCCGAAAAGCCTAAAGCCATGATGTCCGGCGGAATGTCCATGATGGATGGCATGCAGTCAATGATGTCCGGCTCCATGCCCATGATGAGCGGCGGAATGCCCATGATGCAGGGCGGGATGGCTCAGGCCGGAGCGCCCCGGGGACAGGCGGGACAGAGCGCGGCGGCGGCGAAAGGCGGCCAGGAGAAGGAAGAAGCGGGGGTGACGGTCAAGGTAGCGCCCCAGGGGGGCGACCGCACCCTGGTTTTCGCGGTGGTTTTCGATACCCACACGGTGCCGCTTGACGAGTACAGGTTTGAGGAGGCCGTGGTCCTGCGGGCAGGCGGCAAGGAATACAAGGCCACGCTGAAATCCCAGGAAGGCAGCGGGCACCACCGTTCGGCGATTCTTGAATTTGAAAACCCGAAGACGACGCCGATGGAACTGGTGGTCAAAGGGGTGGCCGGGGTGACGGAGAGAGTCTTTACTTTCTAGCTGAGTTTTCAGGAAAGGGGGCTACGTGGACAAAGACCCCGTCTGTTCAATGACCGTCACCGGGGATACCGCTTACAAACAGGTATTTAACGGGCGTCTCTATCTCTTTTGCAGTCAGAACTGCCTCGATAAGTTCAAAAGAGAGCCTGAGCGGTACACAGGGGCCTCGCCCTCCGCGCCGAAGGAAACGGAGCCCGCCAAGGGGCTCTACACCTGCCCCATGCACCCGGAAATAGTCAGCGACAGGCCGGGATTTTGCCCGAAGTGCGGGATGGCTCTGGAACTGCGAACCGCGAAGGCCGCCGAAGAAGAGGAGAATCCCGAGCTTCGCGACATGACGCTGCGCTTTTGGGTCAGCGCCGCCCTGTCGATACTGATACTGGTGATAACCACGGGAGTTCACCTGCCGGGGCTCGGCGAATTTTTTCATGGCCTCGCGTCCCGCAAAACATATAGCTTGTTGGAATTCCTTCTGGCGACTCCGGTGGTCCTCTGGGGAGGGTGGCCCTTCTTTGTCCGTTTCTGGAAATCACTGGAGAACCGAAGCCTGAACATGTTCACCCTCATAGGGCTCGGGGTGGGCGTGGCCTACGCCTATAGTCTGGCGGCGACCTTCCTTCCCGGCCTCTTTCCGGTTTCCTTCCGCGGAGAGACAGGCGAGGTCGCCGTCTACTATGAAGCCGCAGCGGTGATAACCACTCTGGTCCTTCTGGGTCAGGTGCTGGAACTTCGGGCGAGGAGCCGGACAGGGAAGGCAATAAAAGCCCTTCTGGGGCTCGCCCCGAAGACCGCCCGGCTTTTGAGAGAGGGCGGCACGGAAGGCGATATTTTGCTTGAAGAGGTGAAGCCCGGCGACCGCCTGCGTATCCGCCCCGGAGAGAAGGTTCCGGTGGACGGCGTCGTGCTCGAAGGGGTGAGCAGCGTGGACGAATCCATGATAAGCGGCGAGCCCCTTCCCGTGGAGAAACGCACCGGGGACAAGGTGACCGGGGCGACGGTAAACGGAACAGGCTCCCTCGTGATGCGGGCCGAAAAGGTCGGGGCCGACACCCTGCTCGCCCGCATCGTCCGGATGGTCGCCGAGGCGCAGCGAAGCCGCGCGCCGATCCAGAATCTCGCGGACACCGTCTCCGGCTACTTCGTTCCCGCCGTCGTCGGCATAGCCGCCGTAACCTTTATCGTCTGGGGATGGGCGGGCCCCGAACCCCGGATGGCCTACGCCATAATCAACGCGGTCGCGGTGCTGATTATCGCCTGCCCCTGCGCGCTGGGGCTGGCGACGCCGATGTCGATAATGGTTGCCACCGGCAAGGGAGCGACCGTGGGCGTTCTCTTCAAAAACGCCGAGGCCATCGAGCACCTGCGCAAGGTGGACACTCTGGTGGTGGACAAGACCGGAACCCTCACCGAGGGCAAACCCAGCCTCGTCACAATTCAAACTTCCGGGGGGTTCGACGAGAAGGAGCTTCTGCGGCTGGCGGCGGGACTGGAGCGCGGCAGCGAGCATCCCCTCGCTTCGGCGATAGTTAAAGGCGCCGAGAGCCGGGGAATCGAACCCGTCTCCCCCGAGAGCTTCGAGTCGCTCACCGGTAAAGGGGTCAAAGGCCGGGCCGGAGGGCGGGAGATCGCGCTGGGCACCCAGAAGCTCATGCAGGAACTCGGGGTCGATCCGGGGGCGCTTGGAGACAGCGCCCAGAACCTGCGGCTGGAGGGGCAGACAATACTTTTTATGGCGGTAGACAATAAGGCTGCGGGAATTCTGGGCGTGGCGGACCCGATAAAGGAAACCGCCGTGGAGGCTATAGAAGCCCTTCACAGCGAGGGTGTCCGCATAGTTATGCTGACCGGCGACAACCGCACCACGGCGCTGGCGGTAGCTAAAAAGCTCTCCATCGACGAGGTGATGGCCGAGGTCCTGCCGGAGGACAAGGCGAAGCAGGTTATGAAACTACAGGCTGCAGGCCGGTTCGTCGCCATGGCGGGAGACGGAATCAACGACGCCCCGGCGCTGGCACAGGCCGAGGTTGGAATCGCGATGGGCACCGGCACCGACGTCGCGATGGAGAGCGCGGGCGTCACCCTCGTCAAGGGCGACCTTCGGGGCATCGTCAGGGCGCGGCGGCTGAGCCGCGCGACTATGGGAAACATCAGGCAGAACCTCTTTTTCGCCTTCATCTACAACGCCCTTGGCGTGCCGATTGCGGCAGGGGTGCTATACCCCTTCTTCGGCCTTCTCCTCAGCCCCATTATCGCGGCGGCGGCAATGAGCTTCAGTTCCGTCTCCGTCGTCGGAAACGCCCTCCGGCTGCGAGGGGTCAGGATTTAAAAATCAGGAAAACCCGTACGGCTCTGCACGATACGAATCCGCCTTGCCGTGCTTTTCGCGGAGCGAGATTAAGATGAGACGCTTTTGTGCCGGAAGCCTCCTGTGGCTCTGCCCTGTTCTAGTGCTGGCGCTGGCCGCCGCGATTTTAGTTTTTGCAGGCGCCTCCATCCTCGCCGCAATTGTGCTGGCCCTGCTTATAGTCCTCCCGGCGATGTTCTTCTGGGGAACGATCCGGGTCCTCGGCGACGTTGCGGAGTGGGTGAAAGAGCCGGCGCCCCGCACCGAGGGGATGACCCTGAACTGGCTGGCTCCGTTCTACGATGTATGGTGCCGGGCAATCGGGCTCGGCCGGAGGTTCCGCTCGAAGACCATCGGACTAGCCTCCCTGAGGGAAGGAGAGGCGGTGCTTGAAGTCGGTTGCGGCACCGGCGTCCTTACCCGTCTCGCGGCTGAGGCCGTGGGACCCGAGGGAAGCGCGGTCGGCATCGATCCGGCAATAAGGATGATAGCCGTTGCGAGAAAAAACGCCTTCGAGATGGGCAGCAGGGCGATGTTCCGCGTGGCCGCCATCGAAGACCTCCCTTTCGCGGATAACTCTTTCGACGCGGCTTTCGCCAGCGCAATGATCCACCACCTGCCCCCGGAGGTGAAACTGGCGGGGCTGCGCGAGGTTTACCGCGTCCTGAAACCGGGAGGGCGGCTGGTGGTGGCGGATCTGGACCGCCCGGGAAACCCTTTATGGTGGCTCATCCTGTGGCCTGCCTGGTTTATGCATACTGTTCGGGGGAATCTGGAGGGGAGGCTCCCTCAATATCTTCGGGAAGCGGGGTACGAGCCTGTAACCTCGTGCGGTCAGTGGGGAGGAGTAATCGGTTTCTGGCTGGCGCAAAAACCGCTTTCATAAGAACCCATGCCGGAAGATATGTGCAAAGGCGAATCGCTTTTTTTTTACTTTATGAAAGGTTTACCGATGGGTAACAAATCTGCAACGGAGCCTCCAACCCTGTTTCGCTCCCGGCCAGGTCTCGCGCTGCTGGGTTTCCTTGGGATTGCGGGGTTTTTTCTCTTCAGCGAGCACAGGGCGCACCTTTTAGGGGCTTTACCTTATCTGCTCCTGCTCGCGTGCCCCCTGATGCATATCTTCGGACATGGAGGACACGGCGGCCACGGAGGCGGAACAAAGGGCAAAGAAGGCCACGCTCACGACCGGGAAGGAGAACCCCATGAATGACGCTCCGGCCTACGGCCTCTGGTCGCTTGTGATTATCAACTCCCTGGTCTTCATCATTTTCGCCTTCAGCTTCTCGCACCCCCGCACGAAGCGGGACTGGCGCTCTTTCGGCGCCTTTTCGGCCTTCGTCGTGGCGCTCTTCACAGAGATGTACGGCTTCCCCCTGACCATCTACCTGCTGTCGGGCTGGCTCGGCAGCCGCTACCCAGGGCTCGATATCCTTTCACACGAGGCCGGTCACCTCTGGCACACGCTTTTCGGGCTTGGAGGCAATCCCCATTTCGACGTGTTCCACATACTCAGCAACCTCTTCATCTTCGGGGGTTTCATCCTGCTTGCAGCCGCGTGGCGGGTACTTTACGCCGCCCAAAAAAACCACAAACTCGCAAAAGATGGCCCGTACGCCCGTCTGCGCCACCCCCAGTACTCCGCCTTTATCCTCATCATGCTGGGTTTTCTTCTTCAGTGGCCCACTTTGCCGACGCTTGTTTTCTTCCCGGTGCTGGTGTTCATGTACGTCAGGCTGGCGAAAAAGGAAGAGGCTGAGGTCCGCGAGGAGTTTGGAGAGGAGTATGACCGGTACGCCGAAAAAACCCCGGCTTTCTTTCCCTTTTAGTTGACAAGGGCGGTTAAATCAGGAAACTGGGAAACCGGGGACCAGGCAACCGGATAAACTTTTTCTTCGATTCGGCAGGCTGCTTAAATGGATTCTCTGGAACTGTTTAAAAAAATACCCATACGGACCGAGGACGAACTTCTCAGTCTCCACACCCCTCCCCTGACCGTCCGGCAATCCAGCCTTTCGGAGGCGGACGGCGAAGAGGTGGACGTCGCCATAGTAGGCGCAGGCCCGGCGGGTTCCATCGCGGCGCTGCACCTGGCAAGGGAAGGGTACAGGGTTTTTCTCGCCGACTGCGCCGGGTTTCCCAGGAACAAGACCTGCGGAGACGGCCTGATCAGGGATTCCTCCGCCTGCCTCGAAAGGGCGGGGCTTTCAAAGTGGCTTGAAGAAACGGCCTACCCGGTCAACACTTTTTCAATCACCAGCCGCAAAAAACGCACCGCAAACGGCACCGCTCTGACAAGGGTGGTTCAACGAAAGATTCTCGACGCGAAACTGGCCGAAACAGCTATCCGGGAAGGCGCGGTTTTCGCCAGGGCGAAGGTTTCGGACATTGTGGAGGGCGCTGGCGGAGTGACTCTTAAATTTCAGGACTCCACCGCCGAAATCCGCGCCGGCTACGCAATCGTAGCCACAGGAACGAGCCACGAACTCGTCCGGAAGATCGGTTCGGGCGAAAGGATACCGCCTTACAGCGCGGCTATAAGGTGCTACGTGAGTTCCAGCCACGATTACCCGCGCATGCGGATAGTTCTTTGCGGAGACGACATTCCGGGTTACGGCTGGGTTTTCCCGATGGGCAGGGGACTCTTCAACGTAGGAATAGGCTATACCTCCAGAAGCTCCCGTTCGCTGAGAATCAATCTCTACTCGGAGTTCGAGAGGTTTTTGGGGATTTTGCCCGAAGGGAAAGAACTCGTCTCCGCCGCCAGCGCCCGCTCTCCCTGGCTCGGCCACCCCTTGCGCTGCGGGTTTCAGGGCGCTCCTCCGCTGCTGGGGGAGAGAATACTGGCGACGGGGGAAACCATCGGGACGACCTATCCCTTTTCCGGCGAAGGGATAGGCAAGGCTATGGAATCGGCGGAGCTTGCGGCAAAGGCGGTATCGACCGCGCTCAAAACCGGGAACCCCGGCGAACTTGGTCTTTACCCAAAAGAGATCGACACCGTGCTTCGGCCGAAATACAGGGGCTACTTCATCGCCGAAAAATGGCTGGCAAGCCCCTGGCGCAGCGAACTTTTCATCGCCCTGGCCGAGAGGAGCACCCCTCTTCGCAGAAGGATAAAAGCTATTCTGGAGGAAACCGCCAACCCCAGCGCGGTTTTTTCCTTCAGGGGGATTCTGGGGTCGCTCCTGCGGAAATAACCTTTAGCCGCAGGAGAGCGATTTCATTCCCTCACGGTTGTCAAAGCCCCGGCGCGTGGCACTCTTAGGGTATCTCTCGCAGGCGGTTTTTCTCTCAATAACAGCGCCAGAGGTAAATGATCATGCGTTTTTCCGATATCCCTCTTTCCCAGTGGCTCGACATGCTCGCTTCAAGGAGGGCCACGCCTGCCGGCGGGGCGCTCGCCTACGTCACTCTGGCGAGCCACTCGGCGCTCTTCGCGAAAATATGCAGGCTCTGCGGAGGCGAAACGGACGTGTTTCTGGCTTACGCCAAGGAGTTTCTGACCCTCGCCGAAGAAGACGCGGACAGTTATCTGGAGATACGCAAAGCCCAGTCCCCTTACGACCTGAGCGAGATGCTGAAAAAAGAGATAGCCAGAGCCAAGATAGCCCTGGAATTCATCGAGGCGGCGGCGGTGACCTCGATTCCAAAGGAATATCTCCTCATACCCGACCACGAGTCCGCGCTCAACCTCTCAATCGGGTCGGCCGCGACCATTCTCGACAACGCCGACGTCAACATCCGCACGGCTACAGGCAAGGGAGTGGACACTCTGGGGCTTCTGACGGAAGTAAACCATCTGAAATCGAGATTGGCGGAGTATAAGGAGAAGGTCGAATACCGCTAGGAAAGCCTGCCAAAAACTGCTGCGAGCCCCGTCTACCGCGTCGCGTGCTCGCTCGTCGCTCGCCTAACACCCGGTTATGTCTCGCTTCTCGCTGCGCGTCTCCTTGAATCCGGGGCTTCTCGCGACGTTTTTGACAAGCTTTCAGGCCGTTATCTGCATCGCCCTTTCGCTGTGGGATTTCTCGCCGGGAGCGGAAAACCGCGCCGGTAAACTCACTCGTCGGATATTGGTGTTGTTTCTCGGGCGAAGGTCAATACGGGGCTTCTCGCGACGTTTTTGACAAGTTTTCCGGCTGTTATCCGGCGCATCCTTTCCGCCCCGTCTTCCTCTTTCGGCGAATAATTCCCCGACTTATTGGTTTTAGCGAAGGAAGATCAGGCGCTTTGCCCCGTGGAATCCGCATCTACGGCAAGAAACGGCGCGGGCTCTTTTTTCCTGTACGCTATGGCCTGCGCCGAAGCTATCAGGGTTCCGTTTCTCAGGGTAACCTTCAAATCGTAAACACCGGTTCTGGCGGTCGTCGCGACCTCGACAGCCTCGGCGGCAAGAACGTCGCCGGGCCTCGAGGCCGTGACGTAAGTCACCGAGATATTCAGGGCGTAGGCGGCGCACCCCCGGGAGTTGCAGGCAAGCTGGAACGCCTCGTCCATAAGCCCGAAGATGGCTCCTCCGTGGGCGGTTCCGAAAAGGTTGGTCATAGAGCCTGAAACTTCCATCTCGCAAAGCGCGTAACCCGGATCGACCTTAAGGCAGCGGATTCCAAGCAGGCGGGCAAAAGGCTCGCTGTTGGAGAGGTTCTTGAGCGCCGTGCTTTCCCGGCCTTCACTTTCGGCGACATGGATTTCCTGCATGGAACCCTCGTTTAGAGGTGCTGGCAAACACACCCTTTGTTTTTATCTCCAATGCTTCCCCACCTTTTTCATCACGCGCTAAAGGGTCTCCGGGGAGACGACAATGGAATATAACGTGGTTTTAAAGCGCAAGAGAAGGATAATGCAAAGGCCGGGCGCGGTCAACCGCTGCCGGTTTTTTTTATGGCGTGAAGAAGTTTTATCAGGGAATCAGTTGTCGAGGGCTTCTCGCACAGAGAGGACGAGTTTGTCGAATCTGAAGGGTTTTCTGACCCAAATGTAAGAGCTCAAACCCTTCATCTGCTCGTCAATGGTGTTCTCGGCGTATCCGCTGGCGATGATGATTCTGACTTTAGGGTTGATCCTCTTCAGTTCCGAAATCAACTCTACGCCTCCCATGCCGGGCATGCCGAGGTCAGCCATAACGAGGTCTATATTCTCCCAGTCGGCGGAGTAAATCCGAAGGGCCTCTTCGCCGCTCAGGGCTCCGGAGGTCCGAAACCCCCGAAGTTCCAGAAGTTCCCTTGTGGACATGAGTATTGCGGGCTCGTCGTCGACGATGAGGATGTTCTCCTTGCCTTCGGGCAGTCTCGAAGCGGGAATGGGCTTCGCCTCTTTCACAAGCCTGCGCCGCTCGGCGGCGACCGGGAAGAGTATTTCAAAACCTGTCCCTCCGCCGGGCAGGGCGTGGCAGAAGATCTCACCGTCGTGATTTCTCACGATGTTGTAGACGGTGTAGAGGCCGAGGCCCGTGCCCTTGCCGACCTCCTTGGTGGTGAAGAAGGGCTCGAAAATCCTGTCGCGTATCTCTTTGGCGATGCCCTGCCCGCTGTCTTCCACCAGAAGCCTGACGAAAGGCCCCTTCGCTTCACCTTCCAGCCCCGCCGATACCGGCACGTTGGCGGTTGTCACCCTTATCGTTCCGCCGCCCGGCATGGCGTCTCTGGCGTTCGTGGCAAGGTTTATTACGATCTGCTCTATCTGGTCGGGAACGCCGTTTATGGGAGAAAGCCCGGAGGCAAGGTTGTTTTCAATGACGACGTTCTTCGGAAGCGCCTGTTCCAGCATTCTCAAGGCGTTTGCGACGTTCAGGTTTATCGAGAAGGTGTGTATCTCCTGAGGGCTGGGCCTGCTGAAGGTGAGGATGCGGTTTACAAGGTCGGCTCCCCGGTCCACGGCGGAAGATATCTTTTCCAGGTAAACGTTTTCCGGCTTATCCTCCAGAGTATGGCTCATAATCTGGGTACAGCCGCTGATCACCTGAAGAAGGTTGTTGAAATCGTGGGCGACTCCCCCGGCGAGGGTGCCGACCGCCTCCATCTTCTGCGCCTGCCGAAGCTGGTCTTCGAGCTCGGTCTCCCGCGAGATGTCCTGCTTGACCGCGACGTAGTTGGTTATCCGCCCGCTGTCGTCACGGACGGGCGAGATAGTGCAGCGCTCCTTGTAGACTTCTCCGTTCTTCTTCTTGTTTGTAAAGCCGCCCCTCCAGACCTTGCCGGAGCGGATCGTCCTCCAGAGATTTTCATAAAATTCGACGCTGTGTAAACCGCTTTTGAGGATGTCGGTTTTTTTTTCCACCGCCTCTTCGGCGGTATAGCCCGTTATCCTCTCAAAGGCCGGGTTTACGAACAGGATCACCCCGTCCGGGCCGGTGACGACGATCCCCTCGTCAGCCTGGGTGACGGCGGTTATAAGCCTCCTGCGGTCTTCCTCGGAGGCCTTCTCCTGCGTTACGTCGTGAACTATGCCGATGGTGAATTGCGGGTTTCTGCGCTCGTCGAAGACCCAGGAGGCGGTGAGCCGCACCAGAACCACCTCGCCCCTCTTGGAGAGGAGCCGGGTCTCTATGTTCGCGGTCTGGCGGTTGCCGGTAAGCACCTGCGCGAGGGCAAGGGAGCTTTGTCTTCTGTCTTCCGGGTGAGTTACGTCGGTAAGGGTAAATTCCGCGAGCTCCTCTTCGGTATAGCCCAGCATCTTGCAAAGGGCGGGGTTTGCGGAAATAAACTTTCCGGAGGGGTCGCAGGCGTAGATTCCGTCCATGGCGTTGGAGAAGATCGACCGTAGCCGCTCTTCTCTCTCACGTAGTTGCCTTTCGACCTCTTTTTGCTGGGTTATATCGAACATTGCCCCGACGATTCCTTCTGTGCGTCCGTCCGGGGAGTGAAAGGAGGCCTTTGACGCGAATAAATCCTTCCTGCTGCCTGAAAGGTCCTTGACCGTCATTTCGTAGGATATTCTCCCGCCCTTCTCCAGAACCGCCCTGTCCGCCTCCTGTTCTATTACGCCGTCATCCCCCGGAAAGACATCTTCCGGTTTCCTGCCCTTGAGTTCTTCCTGGGACAAGCCGAAAAAGTCGCTGTAGGCGCTGTTGCAGCCCAGGTACCGCCCCTCGGAATCCTTGAAGGTTATCGGCGTAGGTATGGCGTCGAGTATCGACCCCAGAAGCAGAGTCTGGCGGGAGAGCGCTTCCTTCGCCTCTTCGATCTGGGCTACGTGCTGCTCGCGCTCCTCCTCTCTCTTTTTGCTCTCCGAAAGGAGGTTTTCGAGGTGCATCGAGTGAAGCAGGCGCTTTTGCCTGGAGAGGGAAAAGACGAAAAAGGCGATAACTCCTATTATTCCGAGCATCCCGATGAGGATCATCGTGGCGAAGAGCCTTCGGGTAATCATCTGTTGCTCTGTGACGTCTACGAAGATATAAAGCCTTCCCACTTCGCCGCGGCCGGCGTCGCCGAGAGAAACCCAGTCCACCCGGTAGCGGCGAAGGCCGATTTCCGTTTCCAGATCGGTTCTCTTTGAAGGCGCGGGGGAATTGAGTGTTTTGCCGAACTCGGCCAGATTCTCCGAAAATGTGCTCTGGACTACGACGATGGAGGAAAAATCGTCCCATTTTGAACGGCTTCCGAAGAAACCCGCCCCGGTCTCCCACCCAGCGCGATCAAGCCACTCCTTATTGAGAGTAAGCAGCCAGTCGTTGCCCAGAGTCGTCTTCAGGCTCTGGAGAACGTGGCCGATCTCCTCACCCATCTCCACGTACCCGATTACCCGCCCCTTGTCGCGCCACGGATACACGACCCGCAGGGTAAAGGTGCCGAGGGGGCCCAGTTCAAGCGCAGATGCGGGCTTCCCTGTCTTTATCGCCTTTTTGAGGGATACCCTGTCTATCTTGTCGCCGAACCTGGCGGGGGTGTGAACTCGCAGGAAATTCACGCCGTTCGTATCGTGGAAGTAAAAATGGGTTATGCGAAAATCCCTGTTGGCTTTCCAGTAAAGGGGTTCGGCGACGGAAAGAAGGGCTTTACGGTCGTTTTTATTCCAGGCGTCTTTCAGTTCGGGATTTTCGATTGTCTGATCGAGGAGGGCGCTTATAATCTCGGTGTCTTTATCGACGTGAAAGTGAAGCAGGTTTTCGGCTGACCTGAGGCTTGCGTCGACCTCCCTTCCTATCTGGGTCTTTTGCAACAGGTAGAGGCCCATGATAATGGAAACCAGAAGCCCGGCCACAATCAGTACAGCGTAGCCTACGAATTTAAGATGAGATTCGGTCTCTGTGGTCATCACTGCCCATCCGTAAGGATTTGCCCGGACGCCGTGTCATCCTGCGGGAGAGTTCAATCTGTTCTTTCAGGATGTTACGTCGAACATGATAATTGTTACTATTTTAATACAATTTACAATAAATTGCCTCAACTTTATGAAAAGCAGGGAATTTACTGGTTTTTCCCCTCTTGACTGTTGTTTTCATGCCCTATAGTCTAACCGGACTATTAGCTGAACACACTCCACTTAAGGAGGCCTTTTTATGAAAAGGTTATTGATTATCCTGGCATCGGCTTCTCTCCTGGCCGGCTGCGGCGTATCAAAGCAGCTCTATGCCGAGAAGGAAGCGGCGCTTGCCGCCTGCCAGACCGACCTTGGAACCTGCAACAAGGACAGGGACGATGCAAGGGCCGAGCAGGAAAAACTGCGTTCCGAACTCAACAACGCCCGCACCGAACTGGACAAGAACAAAACCGGCCTCTTCGGCTGCGAATCCGGGCTCAAAAGAACCGAAAGCGAACTGAAGAAGGCTCAGGCCGACCTTCTCGCCGCCCAGAGCAAGCTAACCGCGATGCAGGGCAGCACCGGGAGTCAGGAACTGAACCTTGCTCTCAAGGCGTGCCGCGACGAGTCGGGAGCTATCAAGGAAGACCTTGAAAAAGCGCGCAGGGAAGCGGAGGCGATCCGCCAGCAGGAGGCGGATCTCAGAAAACGCCTCGAAAAAGAGCTGGCCGACAAGAACGTGGAGATTGAAAAGCTGAAGACGGGCGTTTCCCTGAGGGTTCTCGACTCGATCCTTTTCGATCAGGGCACCGCCGAGATAAAAGCTTCCGGCGCGGTAATTCTCGACAAGGTCGCCGGCGCGCTGGCGGGCTCCAAAGACAGAATCCGCGTCGAGGGCCACACCGACGACATGGCCGTCGGTCCCACCATCAAAGACAAATGGCCCTCCAACTGGGAACTCTCCGCGGCAAGGGCCGCATCCGTGGTGCGCTACTTCCAGTGGGGCAAGTCGATCGACCCCGCCCGCATGGAGGCTGTCGGCAAGGCCCAGTACCATCCCGTCGCGCCGAACGACAAAGAGGCCAACCGCATCAAGAACCGCAGGGTGGAGATAATCCTCACTCCAGTGGCGAAGTAAACAGGTTAACAAAAAAACCACTGCCAGCGCCTTCGGGCAATTTACTGAGTACAAAAAGGGGAAGAGCATTCGCTCCTCCCCTTTTTCGTCTCTTAAACAATCCAAATTGTAATTGTTGGGTTTCGCTTACCGGTTACGATAATCTCGATCCGCAGACGGTTCAGCTTTTACAACAGTCTTGCTTCCGGGGTTTGGCCGCTCAACCGCAACCTACATTCGTATGCCCATGAATAACGGAGAAGTTTTTTCAAATCCGGCAAACTATTTCGGCGACCCGCCTTCGCTAAAGCTACGGCGCGGCTTTCCGTTCCCGGCGAGGAATCCCGCAGCGAGAGGGCGAGACAGTAGCAGCGCTACGTCGAGACCTTGAGCGAGGACATGACGATGCCGGGGACGGAAAGGATGCGCCGGATTATTGCTGTTTTCTCTCGAAACCCAAAACGTTCGGCACCGCCCACCCCACCCCCGCCGGAGCATAAAACCCGCGCAGACTCCCGGCGTCAACGAGAAGCTGGGCCTCGTTGCCGCCCTCGGCGTACTGAAGTTTTTTAAGGCCGATGGGAAGGTCCAGCAGGATTTCGACGAGGTCGTGCATGGAGAGGGAGGATTTTGTGTGGATGAAAAGCACCCTCCCCTTTTTGTCCATTCCGACGAGCGCGGCGGGCCATTTTTTCTCCTGCCGGGTCCAGGTGTTTTCGCGCTTGCCGGAGAGCATCCGTATGGACTGCACCGCCCCCTCGTACTTCTCCAGTTTGGCAAGGTCTTCTTCTTCGAGATCGATGATGTCCACGGGAGGCAAACCGTCTTCGACGGGGTCGAAGAGCAGCACCGACTGGTTCTGCGTAAGGCGGGGGTTGTTGACGTAGCCGCGCTTCCGAAGAAGGCTGACGCTCGTGACGCCGTCTTCCTGGTACATCGAGGCGTTGATGGCGACGCACAGGTTTTTTCTGGCCGCCCAATCCCTGACCGTCCTGCTGACCCCTCCTTCGCCGGGCTCCAGGGCCGAATAAAGTTTCATTGTGAGCAGATTGGGGTCTATTCTCACGACGCGGACGAGGCTGTCCCCGTCGCCCGCCTCCGGAGACAGTTCAAATTCCGCGAATTCGACCCCCGGTTCGAGGGTCTTGAAACGGGAAGACCAGCCGGGGACGCCCGCAAGCCTGACTGATAAAAAGACAAGCGCCGACAGGGCCGCAAGAAATACCGCCGCCTTTTTAAGCCTTGTCCGGAAGGTTTTGTCCAACCTCTTATTCCTCAGGGTGTTATAAAGTCTCGGATACTTTTAAAATCATAACGGTTTTAATTCAAGAGTGCTTTGACCTTTACGAAATTAAAACCTTTTTGCATACTCTCCGGGGTGTTTCCCGCAAGTTTGTTTTTTCAAGGAGCTTTTTTTGTACGTCTGGAACGTTGACCCGGTCCTTGTCCACATCGGGCCTTTGCAGATACGCTATTACGGCGTCTGTTTCCTCGTCGGCCTTCTCGGCGGGTATCTCCTCTGGCGCTGGCAGATGCTGCGCGCCGGGCGCTCGGAAGAGGCGGCGGAGCGCATTCTGATGCCCGCCGTCCTCGCGGTTATCGTAGGCGCGAGGCTCGGTCACGTCATCTTTTACGAGCCCGGCTATTTTTTCTCCCACCCCGTGAGGATTCTGGCCTTCTGGGAGGGCGGCCTCGCCAGCCACGGCGCGGCTATCGCTCTCGTGATAACCCTCTGGTGGTATTCCCGCCGCGAAAAGATGAGCATGGAGGAGGTGGCTGACAGATTCAGTTTCTCCATCGCCTGGGCCGCGGCCTGGGTACGCATCGGCAATTTCATGAATTCGGAGATAGTCGGCAGGGTAACCGGCGTTTCCTGGGGGGTGAAGTTCCCGAGGTTCGATTACCTGTTGTCTCCCGAAAAGGTCCCCTACCGCCACCCCAGCCAGATTTACGAGGCCTTGATGGGCTTTCTCATCCTTTTCCTCCTCCTTCTTGCCGACAAACTCCTCGGAGGGGAGAAACGGCCGAGAGGGGTCATGATCTCCCTGTGCCTGATCCTCTACTTCTCGGGCCGCTTTCTGGTTGAATTCGTAAAGGAATACCAGGCCCTCTCACCCGAATCGTCTCCGCTGACGGAAGGCCAGTACCTCTCCATCCCCTTCATAATCGCGGGATTCGTATGGCTCTTCATTTCTCTTCGGAGAAACCTGGCGGCTTGATGCGAAGGCTGCTGGCCCTCGCCGTTCTTTTGGGCCTCCTGCCTTCCGGGGCGAAGGGAGCGGCTGTTTCGGTGCCGGTGTTCAATTCCGTCTCCGGGGAGTACCGCGAAGTTCTTGTCGAGCAGGGAGATACCCTCGATTACCTTAGCGCCCGTCACGGCGTCAAGGTCTCCTCTATCATGCGGGACAACTCCATCACCGACGTTAAAAAACTTCCCGCCGGAAAGATTCTGACGATAAACACCCGCAGGGTTGTTCCCTCCGTCAGCGGCAACGGTTTAGTGGCGGACATAGCCGGGGGCATGCTCTACCGCTTCGAGGGCGGACAGCTTCTCGGCCGTTACCCGGCGGGCTTCGGCGACCCGAAGAAGCAGACCCCCACCGGCGACTTCACGATCCTTTCCGCCGGGATATTTCCTGACCGCGCCTACCCCGGCTCCCGGGCGATTGAGCGGGAACGGGAATCCCTCTCCTCCCGGCGCCATTCCCCGCCGGACGAGGCGAACTCACTCGGCCCCTACTGGATTTCGCTCACCTCCTTCAATCTTTCCCTCCACGCGACCCCCTTCACCTCCACCATCGGAACCCACGAATCGGCGAAACACATACGGCTCGGGGCGGAAGACATGGAAAAGCTGGTCAGAATCGCCCGGCCGGGGATGGAACTTGTGTCGGTCTACCTTCAGACGAGACTGGCCCTGACTCCCGATGGCGCCATCTGGCTCGAAGCCCACCCCGACGTCTACGGACTTGGCGAGGCCGACGCGGAAGCGGTTATCCGCGCCCTCGGCGAGCTTTCCGTCGACGCGAACAGGACGGCCATAGGCAAGGTTCTCCGGGAAAAGAAGGGAGTGGCGGAGCTGGTGGGAAGGGTCTCTGGAAGCAGGCAGTCCCTCGGCCAGGAATTCGAGGAGAGCGAGAGCGCTACCTTCCGCTGCCTCGACTGCCCGCCGGGGGAGGACAGGCGCGTGACCCTCCAGCTCGCTGCGAAGGAGCCGATAGCGATCGACGGCGAATACCCCATTGAGGTGCTAAACGCCGCCGGCAACGTGGTCTTCACCTCCAGCACGCTGGGAACGCCGGTAAAGATGGCTCAGGGCGAGATTAGGAACTTCATCTGGGAGCTGACCGACACCCACGGCAGGCCGCTTCCGATGGGCCAGTACACCGTGCGGGCTCTCTTTCGTCCGAACGGAGGGGAGCCTACCGCCCTCAGCTTGCCTCTCTGGGCGGATCAGTGATTCTTTCGTAGAGAATTACTTCCCACTGGTTTTTTTCGGTGTCGTTCCGAAGTATGTACCTCGCTCCGTCCGCGCAGATTACCTTGAAATAGCGGTGAGAGCCGCCGTTCCACCTGTCCTCCAGCTTCTCGATGCGAAGGCTTCTCCCCCCCATCGCTATCGCCTTGGGCTCGCCCCGGCTGAGGTAGACGTCAACCTTCACCCTGCCCGCCCTTTCGCAGAAAAAGCCCCTCGCGAAGGATGGAGACTATCTCCTCGGTAAGCTGGCTTATGGTGAGCGCGCCGGTGGGTTTATACCACTGGTAGAGCCAGTTTATGTGGCCCAGAATCGAGAAGGCCGCGGTGGCGAGGTGGACCCTTCTTACCAACCCCTTGTCCATGCACTCGGTAAGGGTCTTTTCGTAAAGTTCGAGGATTTTACCCTGCGTCACGCGGGTACGTTCGGCCAGTTCGGAGCCGAGGCTCTTTTGCTCCTCGACGATAACCTTTATCTCCTCCAGATGCCCCTCCATGTAGCCTATCTGGAAGCGCACCATCGCTTCGAGGCCGTCCAGCGGGTCGGAATTTTTCGCCCGCTCCTCGCGAAGCCCCCTAAGGAGGCTTTCCCCCACGTCGTCGATGATGTGAAATAATATCTCTTCCTTGGACTTGAAGTAGTGGTAGATGGTGGCCTTGTTTATCCCCACGTCGGCTGCGAGATCGCGCAGGCTTGCCGCCTCGTAGCCGACGGTGCGGAAGAAACGCACGGCGGTGTCGAGAATCTGCTTTCTTCTGATCTCCGGACGCATACGGCGGCGCTGGCTCATCCGCTTCCTTCGCTGTTCAAGTCTGGAAAATACAAAAAGGCCGCCCTTTGAGGACGGCCTTCGCAACTAACCCTGGATTACTCTCGCCGAGCGGCCGCCGGTCTCGACGATGTCGCCGGGGCGAAGTTTTCTGCCCCTTCTCGTCTCCACCACGCCGTTGACCTTCACCTCTTCGCCCTGCACCAGCATCTTCGCCTCGCCTCCGCCCTGAGCGAGATCGGCGAGCTTCATGAACTGGTCGAGGCGGATGAATTCGGTGTCGATTCTGACTTCAAGAGTCATCGGCAACCCTAAAAACGGTACTCGACCTTGACGAGGCGCTTGAGGAGTATCGTAACGTCGTGGGTCGAGTCGTCGGGAGCGATGAAATAGTCGTCCAGAGTGCAGCGAAGGTCGAAGCCGAGCCGCCTGAAAGCCTTCACGAGGCCGATCTGGTCGAGCAGCACCTCGCCCTTGAGGAAGATGAGTCCCAGCCTGCGCGCAACCTCCTCCATCTCCAGAATCATCGCGCTGCCGAGCCCCTGCCCCCGAAAATCCTCCGCGAGGAGTATCCGAATCTCGCCCATGTGCCTTCCGGAGCCGGTGCCGAGGTGGAGCGAGCAATCGCCCACGATGCGATCCTCGACACAGGCCATGAGGGGCATGACCTTGTTAAAGTCGATGTTGTCGGTCCACCCTTTTATGACTTTCTTGTTTCGGATGTCGTCTTTGAGAAAAAGAGCCTCCGAATCGGGAATCGACTTGAAGAGGCCGGCGAGCTTGCCGGTATCCTCGGAGGTCATCGGGCGAAGGAGCACCCTCGTTCCGCTTTTGAGCTGTAGAATCTTACGGTGTACCGCGAAATTGAACATGCCCTTTTCCTTTGGATAAAATTCGCCGGAAGCTCTACTTCAAGTGCTCCAGGACGATATTCATAATCCTTCTTATCGGCTCCGCCGCGCCCCAGAGGAGCTGGTCGCCCACGGTGAAGGCCGCGAGATACTCCGGCCCCATCGTCATCTTTCTCACCCTGCCGACGGGCACAGTGAGGGTGCCGGTGACGGCGGCGGGAGTAAGCTCGGCCAGCGTCGCGGGCTTGTCGTTGGGCACGAACTTCACCCACTGGTTGTACGACTTAATGATACCCTCGATATCCGTAAGGGGCACGTCGCGGTTGAGCTTGATCGTCAGCGCCTGGCTGTGGCAGCGCATCGCGCCCACGCGCACGCACAGGCCGTCCACCGGGACGGGATTGGCCGAGCGGCCGAGAATCTTGTTGGTCTCGCTCTGCCCCTTCCACTCCTCGCGGGTCTGGCCGTTATCCACCAGCCTGTCGATCCACGGAATGAGGCTGCCCGCCAGCGGAGCTCCGAAATTCGCCGTCGGGCACTCGCCCGAGCGGAGGGCCGCCGTGAAGACCTTTTCGAGATCGAGAGCCGCCGTAGCGGGGTTTGGAATCATATCCCCGCCAGCCTTCGTCAGGTACGCCATCTGGCGGGCAAGCTCCAGCATGTTCTGGGCGCCCGCGCCGGAGGCCGCCTGATAGGTCATCGAAGACATCCACTCCACGAGCCCCTTCTCGAAGAGGCCGCCGAGCCCCATCAGCATCAGGCTCACGGTACAGTTGCCGCCGACGTAGTTCTTGACGCCGACGCGGAGCCCCTTGTCGATGACCGCGCGGTTGACGGGATCGAGCACGATGATCGCGTCGTCCTTCATGCGCAGGGTCGAAGCCGCGTCCAGCCAGTAACCCTTCCAGCCGCTCTTCCTAAGCTCCGGGTAGACCTTCTCGGTGTAGGAGCCGCCCTGACAGGTGACGATGACGTCGAGGGAGGAAAGAGTCTTCAGATCGAAAGCATCCGCCAGCGGCGGCGCGGCGATGCCCACCTCCGGAGCCGGAAACCCCACCTGCGAAGTCGAAAAGAAAACAGGCTCGAAGCCCTTAAAATCACCCTCGGCCATCATCCGGTCCATAAGCACCGAACCGACCATCCCGCGCCAACCCACGAACCCGACCCGCAACATGTCACAACTCCTTGGAGAAAGTAATAAAGATGGGCGCGTATTATTGCATCCCCAAGACCTCTCGGCAACCACTATTGACGAAAAACCTAAAGGCTCCTAATATTGGCGAGACTTTAAAAGCGTCGAGAGAGACCCGTATTCAAGGAGCCTCGCAGCGAAAGGCTCGATGACCAGGCGGGGATTATACGGCAAACTATTTCGGCGAAGGGCAAGGATCCCGCAGGACATAAAGATATACCCGGCGCGGCTTTGCGTATCCGGCGAGGAATCCCGCAGGGCGTGCGACGAAGACAAGGGTAGTATGGAGAGTTAAAAAGCGTCGCGAGAGACCCGTATTCAAGGAGCCGCGTAGCGAAAGGGCGAGACAGTAGCAGCGCTACGGCGAGACGACTTCGCTGAAGTTACGCGGCAAACTATTTCGGCGAAGGGCAAGGAGCCCGCAGGGAGCGCGACGAAGACAGTATCGGGAATACGGCGAGGAGCGCGACCGAGTAGCGACGCAGCCATTCGCCGAAAGAGGAAGCCGAAAAAAATTCGGAGGTGGCTAGGGCACTGGTGGCTCTCCCGGACTTCAAATCCGGTGTACGGCGTGAACAGCGTCGTAGGTGGGTTCGATTCCCATCCACTTCCGCCACTCAATAAAATCAAGGGGTTAGGCCGATAACGCCTAACCCCTTTTTTATCGTTATAAGTTTACAATAATCATCGGGGAGGACACCGGGGGGACAGGGGATATGAGAGATAAATTTTTTCCGCAGATATCAAACACAAAACGGCCCGCTGAAAAGCGGGCCGTTTTTTTTATAAAAAACCTATCTTGTAAAAAAATGATATTAAGTTTTAGTTGAATTTCCTTCTAACTTTATAAAACCGTAATCACGCCACCGATCTTTTACGAAATTATTAAACTCGTATCCATCTTCAAGCTCTAAATTATCGGCGTGATCAGTTATTATTATCTGTGGCTCTATTCCCGTTTCTTCAAAAGTTTTGTTACAAAACTTAACAAGTTGAAAATACAAATTTTGTACAGCCTTTATGTCTTCATCGACCTTTCGCTTTCTGCTATCTCCTTGTTTTTCTGCAATCGCCACTGCATCAAAATTTGGGCCAATGTCCAACACACTTGGAAAATAAACTTGGCTGGGCTGATCCAGAAAAAGTATAGAAGGAATTTTGCAGTTATTGCCAAGACCACAAAAATATTTATGAAGTGATAAAAATAGAGTTATATGACAATATAGCCAATTAGCGCCGCTTCCCATTGACCTCAAAAAAACTTTTTGCCCATTTTCTTTCTGGTGCCAAAGATCAAAAGTATCCAATGTAAATCTCAGTGCAATAGGCTGATAAGATTCTTCAAAATCAAAATTTAAACCAATTTGCGCCATAAATTCCTTTATCTCCTCCTCAGCTTATTTTAATTTGCTTTTAATATTATAAGTTTTAAGGATATAATTCTGTAACTTTGAAATTTTTTCTTTTATCTCATTAAGCGCAGTATCTAAGTCACTTGTATTTTTTTCAACCAAGCGCTCTAACGCCACTTCAATTTGTAATTTAGATTTTAGCGCTAACTCGTACTGAGAACGATATGTTTCTAGCTCTTTAATTTGTGTTTCTATCGCGTTAATTTCCTTATTAATAGCAATAATATTTTTGCGATATCCATCAATTTCTTTTTTTACCTTATTTTCTTCCTCTTCAAATGATTCGAGCATATATGGAGAAAGCCTTAATTCTTCATTTAACCAATTTATGGCTTCGTCTAGCCTATTGGCATAATAATCAATAGCATCATTGCTTGCATTACAAAATGGACATTCTGAAGCATAAATTTCTGCTGTTAGAGGGTACTTTACTCCAGCAGCATTACTTTCGTAACGTTTTGCGAATTTAATTGAAGACTGGATAGATTCCAATTTAATTTTGCTACTTCTCAATTTAGCCTCAAATTGATCCCTATCTTCAATATATTTTTTCAACTGGATTATCTGTTCATTTGAGTCCTGAAGGACAACTATTTTAAATTTCTTCAAACTATCTAGCGCCCTTTGAGGATGCCGCAATATTTCATCGACAGAACCAATACTAAAATTCGTGCCGCTTATTGATAAGTATTCTTGCAAAACTTTATTAATTTCATTTTTTGTATTTTCTCTTGCGAGCGCTATTTGTGGGATTTGTCGCTCTATAAGTCGCTGTTCCTCCATCAAAGTATTTAGTTCTTGATTCTTAAGAAAATAATCCTGATCAGCAAATCCCAAAAAAATCTTAAGATGTTCGATTGTTTGTTCTCGTTTTTCTTTTTCATCAAATCGATAAAATATTGCATGTTTATTAGCAATTAAATTTTGATGTTGCAGCATAAAGGAAGTAAAACTTCTTATTGATGGCGTTGGGCTTTTTTTACCACCACGATATTGCCTTTCAGATGTGTTCAAATCTACGTCAGTTATGTTTAAACCAAAACAGCGACCAATTTCTTTTTTATAATCAGGCAGCGGGATGAAATAATTTTCTGTAAAATATTCTTTCTTGAAAATTTTGGTTGATGCTACTAATTCATGGTCCGTCTCTTCTTTTATAAATCCGCTCGCATCTCCTCGCCTCCTAGCCAATATAACATTAGTATCTTTTATACAAATTACGGTGAAATATATTTCTGCATTATCAGTAATAACACCTTCTGGGACAGTAAAATCAGAGCTACCAAAACATAAATCGAAAATTTCTATCAAAGCACTTTTACCAGTTGAAGACTTACCAGTAATAACATTTACTCCAGAGGTCAAGCTAATAAAGTGGACTAAATTATCTTTATCCACCACACCAATATGTTTGATAAACGATTTCATAGCTCTTTAACTCCAAGTCTTCGATATACTGTTGGTATATCAAATTTACCTAATAGTTTGCCAAGATTTTTTGCAGCTTTTATGCTGTTTTCAGGACAAATATCATCGCTAAAATTTTTTTTAAAACTTACTGACAAATCGTTTTCAACACTTATCAACTCGCTATCTACCGAATATTGTATACAAGCGTTGGTAAGCTTGCGATAATTTGCTACACGTTCTTGAAGCCCATAAATATTTTTCCTATTCCTAGCTAGCGTATGCAGTGAGCTATTATTTCGAATATTTATTAAAAATCTTCTTGACTGAGATGGGAGAACAAGGGGAAAAACTAAATATGCCAAAACAAAGTTATTGACTCTAGACTCGACTGTTGAATAAAACGCTGGTATCAAAGCGGTTAAAATAAAGGGATTATTATTCAAAACTTTGATGTTTTGGACTGCGCTACTCATTTTATTCGAGTCTCCACTTCATATTTTTTTCAGCATCATCACAATTAATATGAATCACACCGTTGCAAAAACCACTCGGAATATCAGTAAAACCTGTAAATGATATTTGCGTATTCAAAAGCACTTCATCATAAAAATTCTTTGAATCTCTAATTACATCTGAAACATTTCTAGCCTTGAATCGGTACCGTGCCGTAAAATTTTTCAAAACCTCTTCTTCGTAAACATCATATCTAGATGGCTTTATATCGTAGTTTTTAAATTCATTTAGGATTGTATTAGTAGTACTAATATAATTATTTATAGCTTCAGGCACTACTTCATGATATTCTATTTCGTTAATTTTTTTAACGAACAATTTCTCCTTGCAACTTTCAACCTTATCTTGTTGAGGAAGAAGATCGAAATATTTCCTTGGAAAAATACGCGTGTCTCGACAATAGGTAGAAGTAAGCGTCCTTACCTTCTCTTCGAAGTTTTCATAAGTTATTTCCCATTTATTATCAACAATTATTGCCGGACTTACCAAAAACCCCATCAAAGAATTTACAAAATCGTCTTTCTTTCTTACCAAAATGCCTTTAAGATTTTTTTGTTTTATTTCTTCTAGTAAATTACTTAACGACGGCGAATTGGCATCAATAAACACCTTTCCAATTACTCTTTTTAATTTATCTGGATCACAAGAAAACAGTTTCCTTTGTTTAATAAGAGATTGAGACGGCTCCTTTTCTCCACTAGCAATAAACCTGCTTTCTGAATCTGACTTTATTTCCTCTAAAATTGATATTCTTCTATTCACACTAGCTTCATTCCATTCGGCGAGCTTAGTTTTGCTCCCATAGCTCTGAGTTGTTACCAATACTAACGATGAATAACCTGATTCATCGAAAGAACTATCCATCCAATTGCAAAGTGTTTTCCAAAAGTTAATATGATTATCAGTTAATGGGTCGGAATAGCATTTAATTTCAAATTGTTCACGCCCATAAACAGTAACATCACCTAATATTTCGATCAAAACCCTCTGCGCTGAAAGCATTTCAAAACATTTCGCAAGTGCAATATAGAATTGATAAACAGTTCCCGCTGAAGAAGCACTGGCACTAGATGAAACTGGTGAGTCGTCCAATTTATCGTTCTCCACCTTAAAAATATAAAATACCGCATTCAACCTTGGTTTTTTCCAAAATACTCTTTTGTGGTTATAAATTTCAAGTTTTTTTGGCTTGGTCATTTTCGCCAGTTTTTGAGTTTACATTTCAACGTGGGAACAGCTTGCACCCATTAAAAAAAAGTTGTATCGGGCCATATTCTGGCCTATATTTAGGCTGTGAAATAAACCTCTCAGAGGAATCAGGTCATGGCAGCTATCCACGTTTCAGAAGATATTGTTTCCCTTTCGGATTTCAAAAACAACGCCTCGAAGATGATTCGGCAGGTGCAAGCGTCGCACCGCCCCGTTGTCATTACGCAAAACGGCAAGGCCGCTGGTGTGCTCATCTCGCCTGCCGAGTTTGACCAGCTCACGGAAAGGGCAAGGTTCGTTTCCGCCGTTGAAGCGGGTCTTGCCGATGTTAAAGCTGGCAGGGTTGTTGACGATGAAGACCTGAGGGGGCATCTGGATGAAGCTCTCTTGGACTAGTCGGGCCATAAGCGACCTTAACGAGATAGGCCGCTACATCGCCGCCGACAACCCACCTGCCGCGAAGCGGTTTGTCTCCAAGCTTCGCCAGAAGGCTAAGGAGGCGCTGGACGCGCCGCTGTCTAACCGGATGGTGCCGGAACTGTCAAGGGAGGACGTGCGCGAGGCGTTGGAGGGGAATTACCGGATCGTCTACCAGATCACCACCGACAAATTGACGGTGCTAACCGTTTTCGAGGGCCACAAACTACTTCGGCCCTAACCCTATTTCTCCTGATGTGCGTAAACCCTGCACATCTCGGAACAGAATCGCTTTCGCCCCTTCCTCTGGACGGCGACGAATTTTCCGCATCTGTCGCAAAAAATTTAATATGCTATTCTGATAAAA
This sequence comes from bacterium, assembly GCA_004322275.1. Taxonomy (NCBI): domain Bacteria; species bacterium. The sequence goes on along the minus strand of SCTA01000029.1, from coordinate 22,751 downwards.
GTGAAAAAATTCGAGATTTTGGAGGGGGGACATGTTTTTTGCTCACTCGACCGACCGCCCGGACAAATCCGATTGGCAACCGCTTGAAAAACACCTTAGCAACGTTGCCGATATGGCGTCGGTTTTTGCAGGAAAACTCGGCGTTCCCTCATTGGGCGAGATATGCGGTTTGCTCCATGACTTAGGAAAATACAGCGAGGAGTTTCAGGACTATCTTAAGTCAGCAGGCGGCGTGCTGAGCCCTGGCGACGCTAAATATGTTGATGCAAGCAAACGAAAAGGGAAGATTGACCACTCTTCGGCAGGCGCTCAATATCTTTGGGAAGTTTTAAAGCAAAAAGAGCCTCCCTCCCATTTGGCTGGTCAGATATTGGCGCTCTGCATAGCCTCCCATCATTCCGGTTTAATTGATTGTCTTTCACCAGATGGTAATGATGCGTTTAATAGCCGCATTGGAAAAGACAAGCACAAAACACATACCGATGAAGTCATCCCCAAGCTAGATGTGTCGATCCAGGACCATGTCAACGCCCTGCTATCGTCTCAAGACATGGAAAAGGAACTATCCCAACGACTTGAAATATTATTAAAAGGTGAAAAATCACTCAAAATAAAACAATTCATGCTTGGTTTTCTAACCCGTTTTTTATTCAGTGCTTTGATTGATGCGGATCGTTTGGACTCTGCAGGGCGTAAACCGGCGGGCAAGCCCGAATGGACATTGCTGATCGAGAAACTTGAAGCACATCTTGCAACCTTCAAGACAAGAAACCCAATCGATGAGATTCGGGCCGACATATCAGCAAAGTGCCTGAATTTCGCACCCAGCGCACAAGGGCTTTACCAGCTTTCGGTTCCCACCGGCGGAGGAAAAACGCTGTCGAGCCTCCGCTTCGCCCTCCACCATGCCCAATACCACAAAATGGAACGCATCATATATGTGGTTCCATATACCTCTATCATAGACCAGAACGCCAGCGTTGCCCGCTCTGTTTTCGCTTCTATCGAAGAAAGTGGCAGGATGGTCGTTCTGGAACATCATTCAAACCTCACACCGGAAAAGGATACGGAACAGAGCAAAATCCTTTCCGAAAACTGGGATGCACCGATAGTTTACACAACGGCAGTGCAATTTCTTGAAACTCTTTTTTCGGACGGCACTCGCGGCGCCCGCCGTATGCATCAATTGGCTAACGCAGTCATAATATTTGACGAGATCCAGACTCTTCCGATACGAATGGTTCACATTTTCAACAATGCAATAAATTTTCTGGTGGAAAACTGCAACTCAACAGCCGTTTTTTGTACGGCGACCCAACCATTGCTGGATAAGGTTGATCCAGACAAAGGGGTCGCAAAACTCTCTGCTTGCCCCCGGATCATATCTTCCGAAGAAGAGGACCGCTTTAGGCGATTGAACAGAGTCACCATTGAAGACCTCTGTAAGCCTGAAAAATGGTGTGCTGATGAAGTTGCGGAACTGGCGTTAAAATTGCTGGGCGAAACCGGAAGTGTTTTGATTGTCGTCAACATGAAAAAACAGGCCCGGAAATTGTTTCAGCTTTTAAACGGGCGGGCGGAACAGGTTTTTCACCTGAGTACAAGTATGTGTCCGGCTCACCGAACAAACGTTATCGATGCAATAAAGAAGCTCCTGGACCCGGACAATCCCAAGCCCGTTATCTGCATAAGCACCCAGCTTATCGAAGCTGGGGTGGATATTGATTTCGGCTCGGTAATTCGCTATCTGGCTGGCCTTGATTCCATCGCCCAAGCGGCTGGTCGTTGCAATCGTAACGGAGGGCGTCCGACCGGGAAGGTTCTGATAGTAAACCCGGAAAACGAGAATCTGGACAAACTCCCGGATATCCGGGAAGCCAAAGAAAAGGCTGAAAGAGTGCTACGCGAGTTTAAGGCCAACCCGGAGTTATTCGATTCCGACCGCCAGAGCCCGGCGATAATGAACCATTATTACGAATACTACTTTTACGGAAGATCCCACGAAATGGCATTTCCCGTCTCGGGGAAAAACCTGGGCGTAAAGACGGATATTCTTTCCTTGCTCTCCACGAATGAGAAAGCGGTTGCCGCTTATCACCGCGCCCATAATGAACTCCCTCCATTCCTTCTTCACCAGTCGTTCATGACTGCGGCCAAAGAGTTCGAGGTCATTGATTCGGAGACGGAAGGCGTCATAGTGTACTATGGGGAAGAAGGAACCAGAATAATCGGTGAGCTATGCGCCGCCTCATCTCACCAGGAAAAACGTCGCCTTTTAAAAGAAGCACAACGGTATTCGGTCAATATGTTCCCAAGTGAAATCAAGATGTTGAAGGAAAAACGCGCTTTGATCGAAGTTTGGGAGGGTAGTGAAATCTTTTACCTCGGCGAGAGGTATTACAGTGAACAATTCGGAGCAAGCACCGACGAAGTCGCAGATCTGAAGATATACAGATTTTGACGGGAGATAATTCATGAGGAACATAATTGAGTTCAAGATAACGGGACGCTACGCCCTCTTTACCGACCCACTGACACGGATCGGAGGGGAAAAATGCTCTTACCACATTCCTACCTATGAAGCTCTAAAGGGTATAGCGAAGTCAGTTTACTGGAAACCGACCTTTACCTGGGTTATCGACAAAGTGCGGGTAATGCGCCCGATACGCACGCAGTCCAAGAGTGTCAAGCCTCTGGAATATGGAGGCGGTAATTCACTCGCAATATATACATATCTCTCGGATGTCGAATATCAGGTTCAGGCTCACTTCGAGTGGAATCCTTACCGCCCTGACTTGGAAAAGGATCGTTGTGACGGGAAGCATTGGAGCATCGTCCAGAGGATGGTCGAAAAGGGAGGGCGGCAGGATATCTTTTTAGGCTCCCGCGAGTGTCAGGGCTATGTGGAGCCTTGCGAATTCGGCGAAGGCGAAGGGGAGTACGACGGCGGCGGAGAACTCGCTTACGGACTTATGTTCCACGGCTTCGACTACCCGGACGAAACCGGGATTAACGAACTCCACAGCCGGTTCTGGAGACCGGTAATGGTTAACGGGGTAATAGAGTTCTCTCGCCCTGAGGATTGCGCGATTAGAAAGTTCGTCAGGGAAATGATTCCCGACCCGCCGAAATCAGTCGGGCTGGAAGAGGAGGGACTACTCGATGAGCTGGATTGAAAAGCTTTATCAAACCTACGAGAACAACACAGGCGCGATTGGGGATCGGAACGATAAAATTCCTTTGTTGCCGATTTGTCATACAACGCAAAAGGCACACATAACAATCACGATAGACGCAGACGGAAACTTCCTCGGAGCTTCGGTAGTACCCAAAACAGATTCGAGAACCATAATTCCAGCAACCGAAGAATCGGCAGGAAGAAGCGGAAAAAAACCCGCCTGTTTTCCGCTCTGCGATAAGCTTCAATATCTAGCCGGAGACTTTATTGAGTTCGGGGGAGAAGTTACATCTGGTTTTGCCAATAAACCCGAAGAACCATACGAAAACTACAAAAAGCTGTTATCCGGGTGGTGCACGTCGGGTTACAGCCATCAAAAAGTCTGTGCTGTATTGAGATATATCGAAAGGAAACAGGTTATATCAGATCTTGTGAAGGCAACGGTTCTTTACACGGATGAGACAAAGAAGATGATCAATGAGTGGCCTGATAAAGAGGCCCCTGATATTTTTAAACTCTTGTCCGGCGGGTATGACAACAAAGGGAACCCTAAACCGTGGCAGGCGGATGCCTTCATACGATGGAGCGTAGAAATTCCCGGTGATCCCCTGTCAGAGGTCTGGTTGGACAAAGAACTGTGGAAATCCTGGGAAAATTACTATGGAAGCCGTGAGGCCCGGCGAGGAATATGTTTCGTTACGGGAATTGAAAGCGATTTGTCCGAACAACATCCAGCGAAAATCCGGAATGACGGAGACAAGGCAAAGCTGATTTCGTCCAACGATAGTTCAGGCTTTACCTTCCGGGGCCGTTTCTCCACCGCTGATGAAGCCTGCGGCGTCGGTTTTCAAGTCACGCAAAAGGCCCACAGCGCCCTTAGGTGGCTTATCGCCCGGCAAGGGAGCAGGGATGGAGATCTGGCAGTTGTTGCCTGGGCGGTTTCCGGAGTGGCTGTCCCTAATCCGCTTTTAGACTCCTACTCCTTTTCGTTCGGGAATGATGAGGAAAAGAAAATCCAAGAGAGCGTATATACCGCCGAAGAAGTTGGAAATGCCCTCGCAAAAAAGATAGCCGGTTATCGCTCAAAACTCGGTTCCACAAAAGATGTTGTTGTTATGGCACTGGATTCGGCAACTCCCGGACGCATGGCGATCAGCTATTACCGTGAACTTACGGGTTCAGAGTTCCTTGCCCGCATAGAAACTTGGCACAGGGAGTGTATTTGGCGTCTAAATTTTGGTTTAGACCCCGGAGACAAACGGCCCCGGAAAGAACGCAAATCACGCATTTTCATTGGTGCCCCTGCTCCACGGGATGTCGCGGAAACAGCGTATGGCAGGAGAATCGACGATAAATTGCGAAAAGCCACTATAAAGCGTCTTCTGCCGTGCATCATCGACGGTGCACCGCTCCCGCGCGATCTGGTTGAATCATGCGTCAGGCGGGCGAGCAATCGAAACGGTATCGGACACTGGGAATGGGAAAAGGCTCTTGGAATAGCATGTGCGCTTTTCAAATATTGTCATAAGGAAAGGAGCTATCAAATGTCGCTGGAGCGGGAAAGAAAAACCAGAGATTACCTTTACGGGCGGCTACTCGCGCTCGCGGAGAATTTGGAAAGTCTTGCGCTTTATTTGGGCGGAGAGCCAAGATCAACAAGCGCTGAAAAGCTTATGCAACGTTTTGCTGACAGGCCCTTCACCACATGGCGCATTATCGAAACCGGTTTGACGCCTTACAAGGTCAGATTGAGCGCCAAACGCCCCGGCTTTCTTTACAACATTCAGCGCGAAATTGATGAGGTAATCAACTCTTTTGCGATTGATGATTTTACGTCCGATAAGTCTCTCTCCGGAGAATTCCTTCTCGGCTATCACTGTCAGCGGAGTGCGTTGCACACTTCCAAAGGACAGGTGGAGGGTCAGGAGGAAACCGTTGCCGATGACGATAATGAAGAATAACCGCTGAAATTCAGCTGAAAAAAGGAGATTGTCATGAGTCTGAAAAACAAAATCGATTTTGCAGTAGTTTTCAGGGTTACGAACGCAAACCCCAACGGCGACCCATTGAACGGCAACCGGCCCCGCTCCACATATGAAGGCTTGGGCGAAATTACAGACGTTTGTTTAAAGCGTAAGATACGCAACCGGCTGATGGAAGGCGGAAAGGCAATCTTTGTTCAATCAGACGACAACAAGCTTGATGATCACGTTAGTTTGAAGTCTCGTGCGGATGCAGTGCTTTCCGGAATCAAATTACCGAAAGAAATAGCTAAAAAAGCGTGCGAAACCTGGCTTGACGTGCGGACTTTCGGTCAACTTTTCGCTTTCAAGGCCAAAAACGATAAGAAGAGCAAGGGCAAGGAAGGTGAAGAGGCAGGCGATGACAAAGGCGTTTCAATAGGCATACGAGGACCTGTCAGCCTGCAGTCTGCGTTCAGCCTTTCACCTGTCAGTATTACCAGCACACAGATAACCAAAAGCGTTAGCAGCGAAGGTGATGGAACCAAGCGAGGATCAGATACGATGGGTATGAAGCACCGCGTCGATCTTGGAATTTACGCTTTTTTCGGCAGCATGAATCCTCAACTCGCCGTTAGAACCGGATTCAGTGATGAAGACGCGCTTTCAATCAAGGCTGTTTTGCCTCGCATTTTTGAAAATGATGCGTCTTCTGCCCGCCCCGAGGGCAGTATGGAAGTCCTCAAAGTAGTATGGTGGCAACACAACTCCCCAAGCGGGCAGGCCTCCTCTGCAAAGGTTCACAGAAGCTTGACTGTCCGCGAAACTGGTGATTTGCAAAACCTGCTAGCATTTGAACCCGGCAAAGGGCCGAATGACACTGCCGGAAACTGGCCCACGCCTGAAATTATAGACGGCGTGTAGAAACGCCATGTACTCCGAAGACGACCTCGTCCAGCTTTCCGCCCTCCAGCATTACATTTTCTGTCCCCGGCAGTGCGCCCTTATCCACCTTGAGCAGCTCTGGGAGGAGAACAGGCTCACCGCCGAGGGGCAGTTGATGCACAAAAGGGCCGACAGCGGGAAGGCCGAGACTCGCGGTAACGTGAAAAAAGCTACGGGTCTGCTTTTGCGAAGTCTCGCGCTCGGTCTTTCGGGAAAGGCCGACGTTGTCGAGTATCTGCGCGAGGAGGGTGGCTGGCGGCCTTACCCGGTGGAGTACAAACGCGGGCGTCCCCGACCCGACGGGGCGGATGAGGTACAACTTTGCGCTCAGGCCCTTTGCCTTGAAGAGATGACGGGCAAGTCCATTGGCGAAGGAGCCTTGTACTACGGGGAGAAAAAGCGCAGGAAAATCGTGCCGCTGACCGAAAAACTGCGCGAACGCACCATCGAGACAGCCCTTGGCGTCCACGAACTGCTGAAAAGCGGCAAAACCCCTGCGCCCGTAAAGGCCGCCCATTGCGCCAACTGCTCTCTTAACGAAACCTGTCTGCCCGATCTTGGCGCGAAAAGAACGCGAGTTCGCGATTACATCTCCCGCATGCTACGCGAGGAATAGCCATGAAAAAGCACGGGAACACCATCTACGTCACCACGCAGGGCAGCTACCTTCACAAAGAAGGCGAATGCGTTTGTGTGCGCGTCGATAGCGTAGAAAAAGGGAAGATACCCATACACGGGCTTGAAGGCGTCGTCTGTTTCGGCCAGATCGGGGTAAGCCCTTTTCTCCTGGGGCATTTGGCTGAAAACGGAGTTTCCCTCACCTTCCTCACGGAACACGGCAAATTTCTGGCAAGGCTTGTCGGCCCCGTATCAGGCAATGTCCTTTTAAGAAGAGAGCAATACAGGCGCGCAGACGATCTGCAAGAAAGCGCAAGGCTGGCGACAGGGTTTTTGCTTGGCAAGATAGCCAACTCGCGCACTGTACTGCAAAGGGCCTGCCGTGACCACGGCGAGGGCGAGCGGGATGCGATTTTGAGGTGCGCCGCACTGAGGCTCAAAGACTGCCTGCAAAGAGTGAATCAAAATGAAAGCGCGCTCGATGCCCTGCGCGGAGTGGAAGGAGAAGCCGCAGCCGCCTACTTTGACGCCTTTTCGCAGATGATAACGGTGGGCGGTGAAGCCTTCACCTTTCATCAGAGAAGCAGAAGACCGCCGCTTGACAGGATAAATTGCCTGCTCTCGTTTTTGTACTCGCTGCTTGCGCACGACGCCAGAAGCGCGCTGGAAACGGTAGGTCTCGACCCCGCCGTAGGCTACCTGCACAGAGACAGGCCCGGAAGGCCGAGTCTTGCACTGGATTTGATGGAAGAGCTAAGGCCGGTATTGGCTGATCGAGTAGCCCTGACGCTGATAAACCGTCAGGAAATAGCCGCTGACGATTTCAAGATACTTGAAAGCGGAGCCGTTATTCTAAACGACGATGCGCGAAAAAAACTCCTGATATCCTGGCAACAGAAGAAAACGCAGGAAATCCTTCACCCTTACCTGCAAGAAACGGTAACTCTGGGAAGCCTTTGCAGAGTTCAGGCGCTGCTGCTTGCGCGTTACCTCCGGGGCGATCTCGACGCCTATCCGCCCTTCATCTACAAGTGAGGCACAAAAATGATGGTGGTAATAAGCTATGACGTATCGACAAGCGACCCCGGCGGCCCCAAAAGGTTGCGACATGTAGCCAAACTGTGCAAAAACTACGGCCAGAGAGTCCAGTTCTCGGTCTTTGAATGTCTCATCGACCCCGCACAATGGACCTCGTTGAAAGCGAGTCTGCTAGACCGCATCGATCCCGCAAAAGACAGTTTGCGCTTCTACTACCTCGGAGCGAACTGGCGAAAACGGGTTGAACACACAGGAGCGAAAGCGCCCTTCGATCAGGAAGGGCCGCTATTATTCTGAATCGCGAACCTAAAGCGGACATGAAAAACCCGGTAGTTTCGCGCAAGCGTAAAAGCTTGTAATATCGGTTAGTTAACAATTTAGCACCACGACAATATTGGGAGAATCGGCAAAAGGAGGGCCGGTTCGCGAAAAACGTCATAAAAAGTCATAAAAATCAGTAGGATAGGAAGTAACTGTCGCGCCCCGTGCGGGCGCGTGGATTGAAACGTGAAGAAGAACAACCTCGTCACCGCGCAGACCGGACGTCGCGCCCCGTGCGGGCGCGTGGATTGAAACATTCTGAATGCTGCTGGCCGTGTTGTCAGACAGAGTCGCGCCCCGTGCGGGCGCGTGGATTGAAACTTGAGATAGACGGTGTCTCCGATGGCCTGAGCAGCGTCGCGCCCCGTGCGGGCGCGTGGATTGAAACAAGGAAGGGAGCGAGAGCCAGCGAGGAGGGTGACGCGTCGCGCCCCGTGCGGGCGCGTGGATTGAAACGCGGAACAAGCCAAGCAAAAATATAAAGACCTACGTCGCGCCCCGTGCGGGCGCGTGGATTGAAACGTTTCCTGCACGCCGACGCTCGAAGACGGCTACATGTCGCGCCCCGTGCGGGCGCGTGGATTGAAACATGCCGCCGTCTTCCTCCTAAAAAATATCCGCCGTCGCGCCCCGTGCGGGCGCGTGGATTGAAACGGCCCGCTCGACATCTGCCTGATTGACGGCCACAGTCGCGCCCCGTGCGGGCGCGTGGATTGAAACGAGGTAGACGATCACGACTCCGGGCGAGGCTATCGTCGCGCCCCGTGCGGGCGCGTGGATTGAAACAAGAAAACCGCCGCCAGAGCCGCCCATCCGGCTTGTCGCGCCCCGTGCGGGCGCGTGGATTGAAACGTCTTTGAGTTCGGGGAAGATACCCCCCCCCCGCAGGTCGCGCCCCGTGCGGGCGCGTGGATTGAAACATCTTTCGCTCCAGACATAGAGGCCGCTGTAAATGTCGCGCCCCGTGCGGGCGCGTGGATTGAAACAAGGTTTCCCACGACGTGGAGGCCGCGCCCGTGGAGTCGCGCCCCGTGCGGGCGCGTGGATTGAAACCCTACATCCTCGCCGACACCGCCAACAAGGCCCTGTCGCGCCCCGTGCGGGCGCGTGGATTGAAACTGCAACAACGCCCAGGCAACCGTTACGGACCGCCTCGTCGCGCCCCGTGCGGGCGCGTGGATTGAAACTCTTTGCGGGCGATGGGATTTTTATTTACACGGGGTCGCGCCCCGTGCGGGCGCGTGGATTGAAACTGTTTCTCCCTTTCGCTCTTCCGGCCGGTGGCGGAGTCGCGCCCCGTGCGGGCGCGTGGATTGAAACGGCTGAATTGAGTACTTCGTCGCTATTTATCCACGGTCGCGCCCCGTGCGGGCGCGTGGATTGAAACAAGACTCCGGGGCCGTCTATCGTACCCGGAGAGAGGTCGCGCCCCGTGCGGGCGCGTGGATTGAAACTACATCCCGGTAAGCCGTGGTGGTAGCCACGCCAGGTCGCGCCCCGTGCGGGCGCGTGGATTGAAACGCGGGTTTGGCTAGGTGCGGGTGTCCGAGATTCGAGGTCGCGCCCCGTGCGGGCGCGTGGATTGAAACGAGGTAGGGGTTTCGACGAAGGACACCGACGCCGAGTCGCGCCCCGTGCGGGCGCGTGGATTGAAACGTACACAACCACCTTTGCCGCGATAAAGGGCCTTGTCGCGCCCCGTGCGGGCGCGTGGATTGAAACAGAGCTTGGCGCTGTAAGCCTGTATGGTAAATTACGTCGCGCCCCGTGCGGGCGCGTGGATTGAAACTTTCATCGGTCGAAGCTGACGGGAGCCCCATCGATGTCGCGCCCCGTGCGGGCGCGTGGATTGAAACAACCCTTCCAAACCAAACCCCAAGCCCGAAGGGCGTCGCGCCCCGTGCGGGCGCGTGGATTGAAACGGGTCCAGCGGTGCCGTATACACCGGTACACGTCCGTCGCGCCCCGTGCGGGCGCGTGGATTGAAACGCCATGGCTTAGCCCCCTCCGAGAGCGGCGCGGATGTCGCGCCCCGTGCGGGCGCGTGGATTGAAACGATTCGGGGTCGTAGATATCGACGGTGCGGACGCGTCGCGCCCCGTGCGGGCGCGTGGATTGAAACGACGAGGCGGGGGCGGGGTAGGAGGCCTGATAGAGTCGCGCCCCGTGCGGGCGCGTGGATTGAAACCAGTCGCCGCGCTTGTACGCGCCGCGATTCTGACGGTCGCGCCCCGTGCGGGCGCGTGGATTGAAACTCCTCTTAAAGAGTTGCGATTACGGGGCCACGACGGTCGCGCCCCGTGCGGGCGCGTGGATTGAAACGAGGGTTTTGGCGACGATGATGCCGTCGCCGGGATGTCGCGCCCCGTGCGGGCGCGTGGATTGAAACATGTAGTCCTTTTCGCTTATGCCTACTGCGGTCGGTCGCGCCCCGTGCGGGCGCGTGGATTGAAACTGGTGGCTCGGCTGATCATGCACAAAGAGTGGTTCGTCGCGCCCCGTGCGGGCGCGTGGATTGAAACACCGCGATGACCGGCCGGAGGGCATAGTTCCGGAGTCGCGCCCCGTGCGGGCGCGTGGATTGAAACTCCTATTCAAAAGGGAATGCCTTGGTTTTTTCTCGTCGCGCCCCGTGCGGGCGCGTGGATTGAAACCACGAAAGATAGGCCCATGCCTGCAAGCGGTAATAGTCGCGCCCCGTGCGGGCGCGTGGATTGAAACAGCTAACAGAGCCCATGGGGTTTGATTACCCTCCGTCGCGCCCCGTGCGGGCGCGTGGATTGAAACGAGTCCGATTACGGCGACCTTAACACCATCCACTAGTCGCGCCCCGTGCGGGCGCGTGGATTGAAACGCCCAGTTTCTTCCGCCGTCTATTGCGCCGACTCGTCGCGCCCCGTGCGGGCGCGTGGATTGAAACGAGTTCCGACAGGAGCCCACAATTCCAGGCTCCGGGTCGCGCCCCGTGCGGGCGCGTGGATTGAAACACTTTCAGGAGCGCGAAAGACGAGGCCGGGGGAGTCGCGCCCCGTGCGGGCGCGTGGATTGAAACCGCGCTCGCGGGAGATATCGACGAAGACGGCAAGGTCGCGCCCCGTGCGGGCGCGTGGATTGAAACTTGTTGACGAAGGCGATGCGCGGGACCTTGTATTTGGTCGCGCCCCGTGCGGGCGCGTGGATTGAAACAGCCATAGACCCCGGCACGCATTGCGGCCTCGCGGTCGCGCCCCGTGCGGGCGCGTGGATTGAAACCCTGTAAACACTCCACTTCCTCGATACCGCAGTGTCGCGCCCCGTGCGGGCGCGTGGATTGAAACGGTAGCTCTGCCCTGCAACGAGTCTCTGTTTGTCGTCGCGCCCCGTGCGGGCGCGTGGATTGAAACTTAGAGGTCTGTTCGACCTCGTACCCCTTGACGGTCGCGCCCCGTGCGGGCGCGTGGATTGAAACATAATTCGCCACAACCTCAACCCCGCGAAACTCCGTCGCGCCCCGTGCGGGCGCGTGGATTGAAACGGCTCCTCAAGGGCGTTGTGGCGTTCAGCCCGCGTCGCGCCCCGTGCGGGCGCGTGGATTGAAACGGTAGCTCTGCCCTGCAACGAGTCTCTGTTTGTCGTCGCGCCCCGTGCGGGCGCGTGGATTGAAACGTTTAACGCGCCTCCAATTACAAGGTCGGTATCATGTCGCGCCCCGTGCGGGCGCGTGGATTGAAACATAACCCTTGAGCGCGGCCTGATGGTTTTCATCGGTCGCGCCCCGTGCGGGCGCGTGGATTGAAACGATAAATTGGGCTATCGGGGCTTTTAAAATGTCAAGGTCGCGCCCCGTGCGGGCGCGTGGATTGAAACTCGTTCCTCACAAGACGCAAACCAGAATCATCCTGGTCGCGCCCCGTGCGGGCGCGTGGATTGAAACGCGCATGATGATTACGTTGGAGGTCATGCCACCACGTCGCGCCCCGTGCGGGCGCGTGGATTGAAACCGTCGTGACGTGCCAAGAGCGATTGAACTCATCGTCGCGCCCCGTGCGGGCGCGTGGATTGAAACGCATTCCGAGCGACTGCCCCAAAGGTTATGAAAGGTCGCGCCCCGTGCGGGCGCGTGGATTGAAACGGTTTAAACCGGCGTCACCGCTATACCCTATGGCGTCGCGCCCCGTGCGGGCGCGTGGATTGAAACAAGAGTTCGGCTACTGCCTCGCCTCGGCCCATAAGTCGCGCCCCGTGCGGGCGCGTGGATTGAAACAATCATCAAGGCAAAATTAGAGGCCGTTGCCTCGTCGCGCCCCGTGCGGGCGCGTGGATTGAAACTCCATATCCAATACCGGAACAAATTAAGGGTGCAGTCGCGCCCCGTGCGGGCGCGTGGATTGAAACGCATTCCGAGCGACTGCCCCAAAGGTTATGAAAGGTCGCGCCCCGTGCGGGCGCGTGGATTGAAACGACCCCAACGAAGATATACCCTTCTAGCCTTATAGGTCGCGCCCCGTGCGGGCGCGTGGATTGAAACTCGGCGACCTCGCCGGGAGTGTCGGAGAGCCGCCCGTCGCGCCCCGTGCGGGCGCGTGGATTGAAACGATAAATTGGGCTATCGGGGCTTTTAAAATGTCAAGTCGCGCCCCGTGCGGGCGCGTGGATTGAAACTCGTTCGCTCCCGCATACCCGTATTTGGTCCCCGGTCGCGCCCCGTGCGGGCGCGTGGATTGAAACAATCCAGTGGCACATTTCGATAAGCCGGGAGCCCGGTCGCGCCCCGTGCGGGCGCGTGGATTGAAACATTTTGTCATTGCCTCCCTGTAGAGATCGTCCGGGGTCGCGCCCCGTGCGGGCGCGTGGATTGAAACCGGTATTGGATATGGAGAAGGAAATGGTAATGGAGGTCGCGCCCCGTGCGGGCGCGTGGATTGAAACGCGCTGCTGGATGATGATCGTGAAAGGCTTGCACCTGTCGCGCCCCGTGCGGGCGCGTGGATTGAAACTGATGGAACAGCGCTGTAATCAATCAGCGGCTTCAGTCGCGCCCCGTGCGGGCGCGTGGATTGAAACATTTTCGCACCTCGCAGGTCTGGCAGGCCCGGTGGTCGCGCCCCGTGCGGGCGCGTGGATTGAAACGGCTTTCAGGTGCCGATACTTGCCGAACAAAACGGGTCGCGCCCCGTGCGGGCGCGTGGATTGAAACAAGGCTCCACCTTCACCGCCGGGATAGTCATCGCGTCGCGCCCCGTGCGGGCGCGTGGATTGAAACCATACGGCGCCACACTGCGCGCATAGGTAAAAGGTCGCGCCCCGTGCGGGCGCGTGGATTGAAACAGTCGATTCCCGATGAGGTGCGGACGCAACGGCGTCGCGCCCCGTGCGGGCGCGTGGATTGAAACTCCGCCGCTCAAAGGAAGGGATTTACAAGATAGGTCGCGCCCCGTGCGGGCGCGTGGATTGAAACAGCTCATCCCGCGTCTGGCGGAGAGCGGCGAGATGTCGCGCCCCGTGCGGGCGCGTGGATTGAAACATCGTCAATGTTGACGCCGAGGGCGTCTGGGTTCGTCGCGCCCCGTGCGGGCGCGTGGATTGAAACGCCAGATACGCCGCGTCGCGCAGCGAGGCGGGCTCGGTCGCGCCCCGTGCGGGCGCGTGGATTGAAACTTTTCTCTTGAGCGCGATACGTTGAGAGCAGACGTCGCGCCCCGTGCGGGCGCGTGGATTGAAACTTCTCGGCTGTGATCTATCGCGGCCCCTCAGACAGGTCGCGCCCCGTGCGGGCGCGTGGATTGAAACGTCGGTGACGAAATAGGGCTCGGTCTGGTAGTTGGTCGCGCCCCGTGCGGGCGCGTGGATTGAAACCAGCCGTTGGGCGGCATGTGGCTATCCCACCACGGGTCGCGCCCCGTGCGGGCGCGTGGATTGAAACTGGAACTTGCCGACGCGAAGCGCCCAGGGGGGCGCGTCGCGCCCCGTGCGGGCGCGTGGATTGAAACCAGCTCGGCGCGTATCGCCAGAGTAAAGCCCGTAGGTCGCGCCCCGTGCGGGCGCGTGGATTGAAACTATCTCCTGTCTGGCCGTCGCTTACGCGCTCGGGGGTCGCGCCCCGTGCGGGCGCGTGGATTGAAACCTCCTACAAGCCCTTAAAACCGAACAGGGGAAAACGTCGCGCCCCGTGCGGGCGCGTGGATTGAAACAATCAGTTTTTCTACGATTCTCCATCCCCGATGGGGTCGCGCCCCGTGCGGGCGCGTGGATTGAAACCGGCGGGGATACCGTGGAGAGGGCGGAGGCCGCGGTCGCGCCCCGTGCGGGCGCGTGGATTGAAACCAGATGATGGGCTGGGGGTGGCCCATATCGAGGTGGTCGCGCCCCGTGCGGGCGCGTGGATTGAAACGGGGAGGAGATGCGGCCGACGCGGTTTTCTCCGACGTCGCGCCCCGTGCGGGCGCGTGGATTGAAACAGGCACGCCTTGACGAAAAGAGAGACTTTGGCGTGTCGCGCCCCGTGCGGGCGCGTGGATTGAAACGCCCATCTCACCGTGGCGCGTGTCGCACACCGCCTGTCGCGCCCCGTGCGGGCGCGTGGATTGAAACTGGCTATTCCTGCGCGGGCGGCGGCGGAGACTATCGTCGCGCCCCGTGCGGGCGCGTGGATTGAAACGAGTATTCGGCGCTCCAATAGGCTTTGCCCTCCTCGTCGCGCCCCGTGCGGGCGCGTGGATTGAAACATCTCCTTTTAAGAGGGGCCTTTCGGCCCCTCCCTGTCGCGCCCCGTGCGGGCGCGTGGATTGAAACCCTCATCCGCAATTTTATCGGCGAATCCGGGGCGTCGCGCCCCGTGCGGGCGCGTGGATTGAAACTCGCTGTCCTCATAGGGGCGGTCGAGGTGCTTGCGTCGCGCCCCGTGCGGGCGCGTGGATTGAAACCGTGGTGCGACCGCTGAAATGGCCAAGGACTTTGGTCGCGCCCCGTGCGGGCGCGTGGATTGAAACGTACACAACCACCTTTGCCGCGATAAAGGGCCTTTGTCGCGCCCCGTGCGGGCGCGTGGATTGAAACCATTGAGTCACCGACAACCTTCGCCAGGCGAAGGGGTCGCGCCCCGTGCGGGCGCGTGGATTGAAACACGTTTCCCCACGATATGCCCCAGAAGAGGTTTTGTCGCGCCCCGTGCGGGCGCGTGGATTGAAACCGTCACCATCGGCGTCGATAGAGCCATACGAGAGGTCGCGCCCCGTGCGGGCGCGTGGATTGAAACTCTTTTTTCTGTGTTTCTTTCGCTCTAAGAGCGCGTCGCGCCCCGTGCGGGCGCGTGGATTGAAACGGCCTTCTTGAGGTATTTGAGGGCGCGCTTCAGGTCGCGCCCCGTGCGGGCGCGTGGATTGAAACGGGGAAGATACCCCCCCCCCGCAGCCCCGCGAGGGTCGCGCCCCGTGCGGGCGCGTGGATTGAAACAGGAGACGGCAAAACATAGCCTCTCTGCCTGCGCGTCGCGCCCCGTGCGGGCGCGTGGATTGAAACATTTTCGCACCTCGCAGGTCTGGCAGGCCCGGTGAAGTCGCGCCCCGTGCGGGCGCGTGGATTGAAACTGGTGTGGCTGGGGTGGCTATGAGCGGCAAAGCGTCGCGCCCCGTGCGGGCGCGTGGATTGAAACTCCGTACCCGTGATTTTCAGGCCGCACCCGCACGTCGCGCCCCGTGCGGGCGCGTGGATTGAAACAACTGATATTGCTCGACCGCCGATGCGGTGATCTGTCGCGCCCCGTGCGGGCGCGTGGATTGAAACTGCCTCCTCGCACTGGTCGCGCACGTCGCGCACCGTCGCGCCCCGTGCGGGCGCGTGGATTGAAACCTCACCGGCCACGGCAGGGCGTCATGGATTTCGCGTCGCGCCCCGTGCGGGCGCGTGGATTGAAACTTTCCGGGCTCGCATTTCTGGTCGATTTTGGCCCGGTCGCGCACCGTGCGGGCGCGTGGATTGAAACGGAACCACGACGGTTCCGGCAAGCGTGAAATCGACGTCGCGCCCCGTGCGGGCGCGTGGATTGAAACTGAACAACGGTATCACGCGCCTTTGTCCATGCTTGTCGCGCCCCGTGCGGGCGCGTGGATTGAAACGTTGCAGGATGTTTCAGCGGTAGCGAATCCGGGGCGTCGCGCCCCGTGCGGGCGCGTGGATTGAAACTACGCAGTAAAAAAAACGACATAGGGACAAAAATAGTCGCGCCCCGTGCGGGCGCGTGGATTGAAACAAGGCATTGCCCCTTTCGCCATCTTGAGTTCCTCGTCGCGCCCCGTGCGGGCGCGTGGATTGAAACATATTATCTTCGGCGAATTTCAGGTCGCCGGTCTGTCGCGCCCCGTGCGGGCGCGTGGATTGAAACAAGGCCCCGTCTACTGCCGTGTCCAGAAGAGTACGTCGCGCCCCGTGCGGGCGCGTGGATTGAAACATATCCGTATGGACTTTAGTTGCAGGCCACTTGCGTCGCGCCCCGTGCGGGCGCGTGGATTGAAACAACGAGAAAAAGCCCGGCGGCTGTGCCGGGCGAGGGTCGCGCCCCGTGCGGGCGCGTGGATTGAAACAAGGCATTGCCCCTTTCGCCACCTTGAGTTCCTCGGTCGCGCCCCGTGCGGGCGCGTGGATTGAAACCAGCTCCTCGGCGTTTTCCGAACTGACGCCGAGAGTCGCGCCCCGTGCGGGCGCGTGGATTGAAACCTTTAGTCCGGAGGCTTTCTACGCGGCAACCCTCGTCGCGCCCCGTGCGGGCGCGTGGATTGAAACTGCCAGTCCGGAGCGAGCCGCCAACAGGGTTGCGTCGCGCCCCGTGCGGGCGCGTGGATTGAAACGCTTTCCCTTTCGCCCCTGTCTTGCGGGGGGGGGTCGCGCCCCGTGCGGGCGCGTGGATTGAAACTTATACGGCACGGCCCACGAATAACCGGCAGGGAGGTCGCGCCCCGTGCGGGCGCGTGGATTGAAACTCGACCCGAACAACGACGCGGAGTATCCATGCTCGTCGCGCCCCGTGCGGGCGCGTGGATTGAAACTCGATGGATTTGGTCAGCTGGGCGAGGGCCTCGCGTCGCGCCCCGTGCGGGCGCGTGGATTGAAACATAGTCAGCAGATACAGCGGCCCCCGTCCGCCCCGTCGCGCCCCGTGCGGGCGCGTGGATTGAAACGCCGAATTCCACGGGACGGAGCCCTTTGACCGCAGGTCGCGCCCCGTGCGGGCGCGTGGATTGAAACAGGAGCACTCGCTATGAGTTGGATAAAAAAAACCAGTCGCGCCCCGTGCGGGCGCGTGGATTGAAACAGGCGACCGGGGCGACGGGCAAGGACATCGGAGCGTCGCGCCCCGTGCGGGCGCGTGGATTGAAACTTTCCGCCGTCGATATATCCCTCCTCGAACAGGGTCGCGCCCCGTGCGGGCGCGTGGATTGAAACTCGCGTGGTTTCAAGCTCACGACGGTTCTATCGCTGTCGCGCCCCGTGCGGGCGCGTGGATTGAAACGATTTTTAATCGACGGCACCGCCAGCACGGAAGCTGTCGCGCCCCGTGCGGGCGCGTGGATTGAAACTTACACAACCACCTTTGCCGCGATAAAGGGCCTTGTCGCGCCCCGTGCGGGCGCGTGGATTGAAACCGGCTATAACCAGACCGCCGTCCATACCGGAACAAAGTCGCGCCCCGTGCGGGCGCGTGGATTGAAACAAGTTCTCCGGGGTAAGCAGGTTCCCGAACTGGTGTCGCGCCCCGTGCGGGCGCGTGGATTGAAACTTTGACGGGCTCGGGGATATCGCGTGGCGCGAGGCGTCGCGCCCCGTGCGGGCGCGTGGATTGAAACATTTTAGCCATGTTCTCAACTCCCTATATCTTGGTCGCGCCCCGTGCGGGCGCGTGGATTGAAACGAGAAGGCCGTCCACACCCTCGATTGCCGCCTGTGTCGCGCCCCGTGCGGGCGCGTGGATTGAAACAAATACCTGGACTACGACGCGGGCACCTTCTACAGGTCGCGCCCCGTGCGGGCGCGTGGATTGAAACGGCACGCGCCCCGGCGACGTGTCAAAAATCCTCAGGTCGCGCCCCGTGCGGGCGCGTGGATTGAAACGCCGAAGCTTCGGCTCGATGGCGTAAAGCTGGTGTCGCGCCCCGTGCGGGCGCGTGGATTGAAACGTCGAAGGGCTGGTCAAGGCCGGGAAGGTGCTCCGTCGCGCCCCGTGCGGGCGCGTGGATTGAAACAAGGAGAGTTATTCGTGGGTAGCGAGCGCATCAAAGTCGCGCCCCGTGCGGGCGCGTGGATTGAAACAGCTTATCGAAAATGGCCGTCAATTCATCGTCGGTCGCGCCCCGTGCGGGCGCGTGGATTGAAACACGTCAGGCTGATCTTGGTTTCAAAACCGTCAGAAGTCGCGCCCCGTGCGGGCGCGTGGATTGAAACGAGAGTGTTGTGGGGATGTCAACCCGCCACAACCGTCGCGCCCCGTGCGGGCGCGTGGATTGAAACGCGGATCCGCCTCGTCAAGGAGATCGCCGCCGCGGTCGCGCCCCGTGCGGGCGCGTGGATTGAAACTCGCCAAACGGGAGCATGGCTGAAAAAATCCTCTGTCGCGCCCCGTGCGGGCGCGTGGATTGAAACGGCGGCACCCTTGATGGCGTATCCAGCAGCGATGGTCGCGCCCCGTGCGGGCGCGTGGATTGAAACGTCTAGTTCGTGGAATGCCTCCGCGATAATGAGCGTCGCGCCCCGTGCGGGCGCGTGGATTGAAACGTGAAAAATTCTTATACCTTTGTACGCGCTCCATGTCGCGCCCCGTGCGGGCGCGTGGATTGAAACGATTACTACAGGATGTTTGCCTACGGGAAGCCCGCGTCGCGCCCCGTGCGGGCGCGTGGATTGAAACATTTAATTGCAAAACAAATGATTAGCGACGAAGGTCGCGCCCCGTGCGGGCGCGTGGATTGAAACTTGCCAAGCGGCTTCATCTTTGTAAATGTCGATTGGTCGCGCCCCGTGCGGGCGCGTGGATTGAAACAACAAAGCAATGTCGTAAACAACCCACAACAAGAAGTCGCGCCCCGTGCGGGCGCGTGGATTGAAACAAGCGGTCCAATTATACCGATTGCATCAACCTGGTCGCGCCCCGTGCGGGCGCGTGGATTGAAACAATAAAACGCGCTTCTTCCCTGTGTCCGCGATTGGTCGCGCCCCGTGCGGGCGCGTGGATTGAAACAAAACGCATACTTGAAGATATTGACAATTATTGCGTCGCGCCCCGTGCGGGCGCGTGGATTGAAACTGGAAGGGGCTTTAAATGGCGTTTTCAAGACCCTGTCGCGCCCCGTGCGGGCGCGTGGATTGAAACAAACAGTCAATAAAGCGGGTTTTTAACGACGGAAGTCGCGCCCCGTGCGGGCGCGTGGATTGAAACCGAAAATGGGCAGGGAGCGCCCCCCAGGGGGCAAGGTCGCGCCCCGTGCGGGCGCGTGGATTGAAACCAGGGAATCAAGTACTTCAAGCCCTCCGAATTTGGTCGCGCCCCGTGCGGGCGCGTGGATTGAAACACGGCGTACTTGCCAATAGCCTCGCCGATGGCGGGGTCGCGCCCCGTGCGGGCGCGTGGATTGAAACGGCGTAGTAGTTCGTGCGGAGATTGAGCTCGTTGCGTCGCGCCCCGTGCGGGCGCGTGGATTGAAACGGCGCTACCTCAAAAATATCCGAATCCCCGAGCGTCGCGCCCCGTGCGGGCGCGTGGATTGAAACGGGCGTCTCTCACGCGGGGCTTACCTCGGTGCCGCGTCGCGCCCCGTGCGGGCGCGTGGATTGAAACTCCATTTACAGCATGGAGACCAGATATTTTGGCGGGTCGCGCCCCGTGCGGGCGCGTGGATTGAAACGACAACGGTGTCACGCGCCGCGCCGCCCAGCGTCGTCGCGCCCCGTGCGGGCGCGTGGATTGAAACCCGAACTGGTCGCTCTGCGCCGCCGTCACCGTAGTCGCGCCCCGTGCGGGCGCGTGGATTGAAACACTCATCGTCCCCCCTTTACGTCAGGCTGATCTTGGTCGCGCCCCGTGCGGGCGCGTGGATTGAAACATCTACATGCTACGCGACGCCGGTTATGTGCGCGAGTCGCGCCCCGTGCGGGCGCGTGGATTGAAACGGTCCAGCCCCACCAGCCCTTTTGTCTGAGCGTGTCGCGCCCCGTGCGGGCGCGTGGATTGAAACGGCGAAACTCGCATCGACCTGCGCGGGAGTGGCGGTCGCGCCCCGTGCGGGCGCGTGGATTGAAACTCTTCCGCCTCGGCGAACTCGACGGCCTGCGCGGGTCGCGCCCCGTGCGGGCGCGTGGATTGAAACAGCCTCGCGGCCCTCTGCGCAGAGACCGGCCTTGTCGCGCCCCGTGCGGGCGCGTGGATTGAAACACGAAAACCAGATAACCTACCTCGAGGGGCTCGAAGTCGCGCCCCGTGCGGGCGCGTGGATTGAAACAGGCTTTAGGCCGCGTCCTGGATGAAGTACCCGGCGTCGCGCCCCGTGCGGGCGCGTGGATTGAAACATTTATCGACTATCCCGAGTATCTGCGCCCGGAGTCGCGCCCCGTGCGGGCGCGTGGATTGAAACTTTATGTCCAGATCTATCTGCGCATCCTCGGCCTGGTCGCGCCCCGTGCGGGCGCGTGGATTGAAACGCATGGGCGAGACGCTCACTGCCTGGCTGCCGTGGTCGCGCCCCGTGCGGGCGCGTGGATTGAAACTGGAATGGGCGAAAGACAACATCAAGATACCCTTGTCGCGCCCCGTGCGGGCGCGTGGATTGAAACGCTTTCCAACCGCCCACGCCTTTTGAAGCTCTTCTGTCGCGCCCCGTGCGGGCGCGTGGATTGAAACGCGTACGTCGGTACGGAGATCCGAATGGTCAGCGGTCGCGCCCCGTGCGGGCGCGTGGATTGAAACCTTTTCCCATGGAGAAATCCGCGTAGAAATCCAAGTCGCGCCCCGTGCGGGCGCGTGGATTGAAACAGATTGTTGCGCGAACGCTCGACCCGGAGAATATGTCGCGCCCCGTGCGGGCGCGTGGATTGAAACGCATCAGGACACCTTGCCCGCGTGGCGGCTGGTAGGTCGCGCCCCGTGCGGGCGCGTGGATTGAAACTTTCTCCACGCCGCCTGTAAGTCCTGAAAGCAGGGGTCGCGCCCCGTGCGGGCGCGTGGATTGAAACGGTTTTTTTGCCCTTGTAAAATATGATGATATGACGTCGCGCCCCGTGCGGGCGCGTGGATTGAAACGAGTCTCTGGAGCTTCGCGGGCCTCCGGGGCTCGTCGCGCCCCGTGCGGGCGCGTGGATTGAAACGAGGATAGGAGGAGGCGCGGATTCTATCAGATTGAGTCGCGCCCCGTGCGGGCGCGTGGATTGAAACATTTCACCGATAAGGAGAGAACCGACCCCAACGGGTCGCGCCCCGTGCGGGCGCGTGGATTGAAACACATCGATAAAGACGCCGCCGGAAAACCCATCCCGTCGCGCCCCGTGCGGGCGCGTGGATTGAAACAGAAAGGCAGGCCGTGTGGGGCCATACACCCACCGTCGCGCCCCGTGCGGGCGCGTGGATTGAAACGTGGAAGCTCGAAGGGATAGGCGTCTTGCAGGTCCGTCGCGCCCCGTGCGGGCGCGTGGATTGAAACTTGAGGATGTCTCCTATCATTTGAAAATCTCCTCGTCGCGCCCCGTGCGGGCGCGTGGATTGAAACTCGCCGCTCAAGTAAACATCAGTGACGCGGCACAGGTCGCGCCCCGTGCGGGCGCGTGGATTGAAACGCTTGATACGCCGTGCAAAGGCACGGCTCAGTTTTGTCGCGCCCCGTGCGGGCGCGTGGATTGAAACTTCATCTCTTCAAATACGTTGCCCCGGATCACGGGTCGCGCCCCGTGCGGGCGCGTGGATTGAAACGAGGGTATCCGCCACTTCAAGCCGGGAGAGTTCGGGTCGCGCCCCGTGCGGGCGCGTGGATTGAAACGTGTATATAATGATAATGCAATATTGACCTCCTTAGTCGCGCCCCGTGCGGGCGCGTGGATTGAAACATTGGATTCCCTTTCTCTGAGCATGGCGTCAGCGTCGCGCCCCGTGCGGGCGCGTGGATTGAAACTTGACGGAAACATTGTTTACAAGAGATTGCAAGAGTCGCGCCCCGTGCGGGCGCGTGGATTGAAACTCTCCAGGTTTAACCGCTCTCTGAATGCCCCTCGTGTCGCGCCCCGTGCGGGCGCGTGGATTGAAACATGCCGTCGCAGTGGATTATGATATCGGGTTCGGGGTCGCGCCCCGTGCGGGCGCGTGGATTGAAACCGGCGGAGTGGTAGTCTGTAATCATCAAACAACAGGTCGCGCCCCGTGCGGGCGCGTGGATTGAAACTCAACCTCATCAAGACGATGGTTCCGGCTCCGTGGTCGCGCCCCGTGCGGGCGCGTGGATTGAAACAGGTATACATGGAGAAGGTCGGGCTTGCCATGCCGTCGCGCCCCGTGCGGGCGCGTGGATTGAAACGCGTTATGGACTACGAGGCGGCGCGAAAATATCGGGTCGCGCCCCGTGCGGGCGCGTGGATTGAAACCGGCAGCGTCGGGTTGCAGGGGGCTTTGCAGGGAGTCGCGCCCCGTGCGGGCGCGTGGATTGAAACCAAAAAAAAAGCGGCTTGTCTTACGTCCGCGGGGG